>NZ_MCTY01000238.1:0-37383 GCF_002873635.1 Shewanella sp. 10N.286.52.B9 | reverse complement strand
ACGATCCATATAGTCCGTTAATTGTAGGTGGAAGGGGCTCTATTTCAAATAATGATCAAGATATGGAAGATTTGTACGAACAGATCTTGATTAATAATATTAATTTTAAAAATATCTTAAATGATGATATGTCACTAGAGGATGCAGAATATCTAAGAGATCATCAGCCTAAGCCGAGAGGTTTCAGTTTAGATTCGGTGGATATGACCTTAACCCAGCTTGCAAGTGTTGATAATGAGCATAAGCGTTCAATAGCTTTATTAGCAACAGGCACAGGTGGCATTATGACGCTAAATGCCGATGAGCTAAATGGGTTAACGCCTCTAAATCGCGAATTTGTAAATGATAGGGGGGGATTAAAATTAACCTCAACGGTAACTGCAAAAGACCTTTCTGTGTTCAGTACCAGTTTCGATGGAGAAGCTGCAGAAGGAAATATTGGGGACTGTTCATTCCTTCCAACAGATCAACTTCATAGTCAGCTATTGAGTTTGAATATGGCAAATCTACTCGATCCTGTTGTAATGCCTATTGGCGAGCATACTCAAGCAGGAACACAGAGTTTATATTTATCGAATGAGGGATATTTATATCATGGTGGTTCTCGTAAATCATCCAATTGGAAACCTACAAAAGAGTGTCCTTTCTTAGATGTATTCACTATAGGGGAAAGCAGTGTCGACTCTTCAGAGGAGATGACCTCGACCCTGTTTATCGATAGCTTATTCGACCCATTATTAAATCGTGAAATGACTCTGAAGGGTAATATATTCGATATTAAAGAATATGGTGATCATCTCGTTTTAGCTATGGGTAAGTTGGGCGTCGCAATAGTCCATCCTGAAACAGATAAAGTATTAAAATGGTTGTCCATTGATGAACAAGTTCAGTCAGCGACTGGTGGAGCTGTCAGTCTTGAAGTCCTAGGTTCAACTTTAATCGTGTCACAAGATACTGGTGGCTTATTAATTTATGACTTGAGCCAATTTAATTCCCCCAAATTACTTTCAGCTGGTACCAAAGGCGAAATAAAGGATTTAGGGGTCTTTAAAGATAGGTTAATTGTAGCTAGAGCTGAAAGCGGAGTTGCTTCTCTTCAGCTACCTGGTGCTGTAGTAACATCGTCTTCAGTCGAGCAAAATGGAGTACTTGCGGCTAATACAGAATTAACTATTGAGTTTAATGAATTTGTAGATATTGATTCAATTCAGACAGCTCAAGCTATAGTGCTTACAGATTTAACTGCTAATAAAGATGTTGCTATTGATATTGAATCTACTAACACACAAAATTCGGCTTCTGATAGCTTTAAAATCAACTTTTCGCCATTAAATGGTCATCAATATGAGCTAAATGTACTACAGGCTAAAACGGTGAGAGGCGCTGCTCTATTTGCTCCTTTTCATCGCGAGTTTAGTGTATCCGCTATGACACAACCTAAAATTATTTGGGTAGAAAATGGCTTGTACCGTCGAGGTAATGACCAGCAAATCATTGTACATGGAGAAAGCTTTGCACCAACTGCGACGTTATCTGTAGGCGCTTTTAGTGTTCCAATGACAATTGAAGAGGAACGGATAACTTTCAACAGTTCTAGTTTGAACTTATTGCCATTAAGCGCTGGTCAATATCCTATAAAAATTGAGCAAGACGGGTTATTTGATTGGTATATGGGCGCCATCGTTATTGCTGATGACTTAGAAGGTGCAGCTATTGTCATCGATAGAGATTCTGGTCCGCTAGATGGTGGCTATAGAATTAATATATCAGCCCAAAAGTCAGTATTTTTACCTGGCACTAAAATCGTTTTACACACACAAGATGGCAGCGAAATTCGAACTGAGATAGCTGATGAAGGAAACTTTTTAGTTAATTTAGAAGACGATGTAGAAATGATGAATAAGTTTAGCTTCATCATGCCAATGTCATTAACATCACAAATTTTGGATGTCTTCCTCGTTAATGGCCTAGAAAAAATAAATGTGGGACAGTTTTCTTATGAAATTGCACGAGGTAGTGCAATGGATTTACCCAATTACCCTCCAATGACAATAGGCGCAATAGCAGCTAGAAACAATGAATTATTTGTTGGTATTGACCAAGGTGCTAACCCAACTGCTGAGCGACCATTTTTACTACCTTATGGTCTAGAGATCTATGATACTAGCTTATCAATGCAAGCGAAGCGCCTCTCACAATTAACACTTCAAGATAGTGTTACAGGGATTGAGTTAGCAGATCACTTAGCTTATTTAAGTGTCACAAACCAAGGTCTCGTTATTGTTGATATTCATGATTTATCAAGCCCTTATATTATTCAAGAACAAAAGCTGGCTGGATACTCAGCCAACGGCATTTCACTTGATAGAAGTGAAGGTATTTTAGCTGTCGCGGCTTCTAGTGATCTTGGTGATGGTTTTGTTCGCTTTATCAACATTAATAATGATGAATTTGCCCCACCTGTTGGTTTCACTACAATATTGTTTAATGAAGGTGACCTGCTTGGTAGACCATTACAAGTAGGCTGGCATCAAGGTGCCCTATATGTTGTATATGAACGTGATAATCAACTCTATTTAGCAATATTTACAGCATTTGGAGAGCAGTTAACTTATACATCACAAGCTATTGAAAAAGGCGAATATACTTCAGGCCCCGTTAGCATAATTATTGAGCATGGCTCATTAACACTGAGTCATAGCGGAATGTTATTACGTTTATCAGAGAAAGATAATGGCTATTTTGAAACTGAGTATTGGGAAAACTTGGAAGGCGAGTCAACACTGCTGAGTAGTGGAGGCTTAAGTTACCTGTCTACGATAGACGGCTTAGTACAGCTAGTAGCAGAAGGTCTAACACTTAGTCATATAATGCCTAAAGAAGGTTCTACTCTGGCTGCTAGTGATGCAATAACACTCGAATTTAATAATCTTATAAATACCGAAATTGAACATATTGAAACTCAATTACTGTTACTTGATTCAACGGGACAAAAAATTCAAGATGTTTCAATTATTGCCACAAACACACTAAGTGGTGGTGTGATTTCAGTACCGATGTCTACTAATATTGTAAATAATAATAGTAACGTAACGCTCAAACTATCAGCGAATTTAACAAATTTAAATAACCAAGCCTTAGGTCAAGATTATGAGTGGACATTTGCTACTAGCTCAGCAGTAAGACCTGAAATAAACTCAATACAAAGACTGGGAGATAATAGAGAGTATCTTGGCCATTATTTCCATGCTGATGGTACAGAATCAGCACTGATATTGGGTTCTGGCTTCGGAGATGATAAGCAAGCAATAGAGATTTGGTTAGGTGAGACTCAAATCAATCCGAATAATATTAATAGTATTAGTCAAAATATGATTGAGTTGAGTATTCCAAAAATGTATTTGGCTCAATCAGTCACGGCTCTATCGTTAAAAATACAGAAAGAAGGTTTATCAAGTCAGGTTATAGGTGCAATGATTGTTATGCCTAAAGTTGCACTACAAGACCTTTATCCGCAGACGGGCCCTCCCCGTGGTGGAAATATTGTGACTTTACGTGGTTTTGGTTTTACTCCATCGACTAAATTCTCAGTTGCTGGCACCCCGGTAAACCATTCTAAAGTATTGTCGTCTTATCATGCAGAAGTCATGATGCCTGCGAATGACTTTGGCTATGCATCTGTAACAGCGTTTAATCCTCAATTTCCAGATGAGAAAGTGGATGCACCGCAAGATTATTTTTATGCAGGTAGTGAAACAGGACAAGTAGATCTAGATTCAGATAGTGAAAATCCAGTATCGGCGATGTTGCATTATAAAGACATTATTTATGCGGTAACCGGTGGTAATTATCAAATATTTGATGTTGACGGCAAGCAAGTACAAACACTTTCCACAAAAAATGCAGAACTCATTGTATTGGATGTTTCGGATCCTGTTAACCCGATTATCATTGAAAAAGAGATTGCTGGTGTTAGCAAGAAATTCCATTTCCAAGTTCCAGTATCCCCAAATGGATTTATAGACATAGTTCGCTTAGAAGACATGGTTTTTGTCGCTGGTGGAAATGAATTGTATCAATTTGACGTTAGCCAAGCTGCAGCGCCTAATTTGATCGAGCAATATTCAATTAGTGGTCAGGTCAGAAGTTTAGTAGTTAGTGATAACTTACTTTATGTTGGTGGTACGAGTGGTATCACGGTTTATAAAGTTGAAAACAAGGCACGACTTCGCCAGATAAATCAATTGCCATCTTCCTCAATTGGCGGCTGGGTATCTTCACTTGCGATTAAAGAAGATTTGATATGGGCAATTCAACCTTCAAGCCGTCGAGCTGTAGCGCTTGAATTAAACAGTGGTCAATATAATTTAGTCCACAATGTGCCATTAGTCGGAGCAGAAAACCAACGAATTGCTGCTGCTGATATTATTCCACTTACAGATAAAGTCCTTATTTCTACTGCGGAACAAGCTACAGTTGAATTGTTTGATATTGAAACAGGATCTCACCTCGCAGGGCTTAATCTGACCTATTTGTTGAGAAATGGTGATATTTATGCAGGCCAGTTAACACTAAGAGGCTCAATGCTAGCAGTATCGTCAGGCAACGGTGACTTGCAGCTTTATGATATTGCGCCTTGGCTAAATGATAGTTTTAATCAAAACATTGAATTAGATAATTATTTCTCTATAACTGGCAGCGTAAAAAATGTCGTGTTTGGTGATAAGGTCATCTTTGCTGGTGTCGCTTATGCAAGAGATTCACGTGGTGTAGCAGTTGAAAGTCCTGTAAACGTGGGGGCAAGGTATCAGCAAATAGGTGGTGGCGTTTATAGTTTTGAGCATGAAAATCTGACAATTATTTCACACGAACCTATAGCAAATGGCTATTTAGCTATGGGTGAATCTATTACTGTTCAATTTAATCAATTACTTGAACATCAGCAGTTTGTAGATTATTCATCAAGTTTATTCAGTGTCACACTTGATGGAAGTCCAGTTTCTGGCTATTGGCAAAAGCATACTTACCGTTTAGGGAGCAAGTTGGTATTTGTTCCTAACCAACCACTTGCAGAAAATAAACAATATAGAGTTAAAATCGATGCAAATACTAGAGATATAAATGGTATGCAACTTTCGTCAGATTATAGCTTTAGATTTATATCTTCTGAATCGAATAGAATGGTGATAGATACTGTCACGCCTGAATTTGGTTCTTGGCGTGGTGGGGAAAATATTACAGTCTTTGGTGCTAACTTTACTGCAGATACAAGTATACAACTGGGTGATATCAACGTATTACAGCAAAATATTACGTACATTAGTGATGAAAAGTTAACTTTTAAATTACCTGCACTAAGTAATATGCCTACCGAAAATAGGCTAGTTGGCTTAAAAGTGTCTCAGGGGGCACTAACATCATTTATGGATGGTGTATTTACCTACGTTACTGACCCTACAATCAAAGCCATTGGTCGATATGACGTAGACAATCAAGAAGTCTTAGCCAATGAGCAACAATTCTATCTGAATGAAAATACAGAAGTGGCGATTCAAGGTGATGGCTTTAGTCCTTACACACGCATTTACATCAATGGTGCTGCTGCCAGTAATGTTCGTTTGATAGAACATGATTTATTAGTTTTCGATTTACCTTTATCAACGATAGGCCAATTGACTGTTAAGGTTGAGAATAGTGATGTTGATAACCAAAGCATTATTGACTCTAGTCTTAATATTATCTTGTCAGACAATGTCGTGTTATCTAACCAATCCATTATCAGTGCTAGTGGTGATATCATTGCAGCATTTGAATCGATTGATAACAAAGTGACGCTCTACAAAAGGCAAGAGCAACGTTTAATTCCTTTAACTCAATTTGAAGTGACTTCACCGATTACGCATCTAGCTCTTTCTAAGCGCCATTTGACTGTATTGCAATCCAACAAAACCTTAGCGGTATATGATCTAAAAGAACCTGTAACGCCAGTGGTCGTCAATCAAATTCATAGTGACGAATTTAGCAGCCAAACTCGAATTAAAATCACAGACAATTTATTGATTGCCTTAACCGGTTCAGAAGTTCTTATTGGGAATATTTTCTCCAACGAAATGCAGTCAACTGGTCTTAGTGTAAATGACGCTCACTTGATAAACGAGCACTTAATTGTGCTTAACAATGACAAGTTATTTGCTTATCTAATTAATGACTTTGACCAAGCTATTGCGGAATTATCGTTACCATTATTTGGTGCCAATCAATTGATTTTAAATGCTGGGCGTTTATATGCTCTTTCTGAAACCAATATTGCCTTGATTGACATTCATCAACTAGAGGTTGATCAGTTGATGGAGGTTACAGCTCATTCTGGGTTACCTAATGATACAACTAATATTAGTATTAATGGGGAGCTTGCATTCGTTTCACATTCCAGTGATGCCGGCATTTATGATATTAATATTACAAACTCGCAATTAGAATGGAACTTCATTGCGGGTGTAGAAACTAGTAACAGCTTGAGAGTAATGAGCTTTGATCTAGATACTATTCTTTGGCTAGATTCAACTTCAGCATTACATATCGCCAAAGTTCCTTTTGTTAATTTACGTGAAGTATCTCCTAATGTTATTTCTGAAAGTTCACCAACACTCAGATTTAGCTTTACAGGCAGCGCATTACAGTGGCGTGACGTGCTGGTGCAAGTTAAAAACCAATTCGGTGTTAGTGTAAATGGCTATACCGATATTTTTGATGAAAGTATTTTATATACACCTTTAAATCCAGGATTTGTAGTTGGTGAAAGCTATAGTGCTGGCTTGTTTAATGCTCCTTTGCAACACATTGATGGTGGTCATATTGATATCGACTTACCAATAATGTTGGATACTCATTTATTATTTGGAGATTTAACGCCTTCCGTTTATCAGTTATATCCTGCAACAAGCATTAGTGGGCGTTTGACTGAATATTCCGTATTTGGTGAACATCTGGGTGAGGTTGAACAATTATCACTAGGTGCAATAAGCTTAGAAGTAGGACAGTTTGACGTTAATGAACAGGGCTCGGAGCTCACATTTAGTGCAGCAATGCCACAACCTGGTATCTTCAGCCTAACAGCAACTAAAGAAGGGTACTTAGATACCATTGTCGCAGCATTAAGTGTTGAGCAAGCATTAACTATTGATGGTTTTGCTACAGATAATGCTCAAGGCTCTCTTTATCTGTCAGACTCTGGTGGAGATGTGTTATCAGTTCAAGGGAAGGGGTTTAACGCCGGCCTTGAAGTGTATTTGATTGCTTCTGAATTATCTCAATTGGTCAATGAAAGTACGCGAGTCAATTACCATTTAAGTAATAATTCATTGTTAATCACTACGCCTAGTGTTGTTCCAGGTGTGAATTATGAATTAGTAATTGTAAAGCTTGAGACAAATGAGCGTCTAACTTCAGGCAATGTTTTCATTGGTATCGATGACACCAAACCTTCTATAACTCACCTTTTGCCACTTAATTATAATAGTGATTTAGTGGTATTGTTTGATGAAACTATTACAGCAACTGACTTTAGCGTTCTCCTGACAGCTCAAGACTACAGTAATAGTGAATCAATCAATGTTAGCGATAAATTTGTACTGAATATCGCAGAAAATAAGCTACAAATTTCATTAGCCTTGGGTGAGAGTTTAGAGCATAACGCTAGCTATAACCTGGTCATAGATGGAATTTCAGATACCGCCGGCAATATAGTTAATGATTCTTCTAGCTATGAACTTAGTCTAGGGCGCTTAACGACTACTTTCGTCAGTCAGGATAGATTGCGACCTAAAATATTGAATATATTTAGAGTTGCAGACGATCAGCCTGTCACACCTGCTATGACATTAACCCGTGGTCGTGAATATCATTTCAACACGAGTGTGATTGATAATATTGATGAAGCACAAGATATTGAACTTTATTATCGATACTCATCTGACGGGGTGCAATTTAACGCTTATCGTTCGGTTGATAATGATATTTCAATTGAAATACTAGAGCACTTTCAGCATCTTAAGATTAGAATTAAAGCTGTTGATAAGTCAGGTAATGCTGAAGAGAAAGAGTTCAATGCCGCTGTAGTGGATCCTGTAATCACAATCTCAGATCTAATTACTCAACCAATAAAAGTCGAAGAATTAACCAGTGCATTGTTGACTGCTGAAATATCAGGCGATAGTGATTTGGTTAGACTGGTTGATATGCAAGTCAATGGTAAATGGTTCCATGCAGGATATGAACTAAATACCGGTATAGGCCTCGTAGAGCTTAATTATATGAATCCACGTTTAACTGAGATAGCTCCAGCTGAACAGATCCAGGTAATAATTCAAGTTCAATATGGATATAAAGGTGTCAAAGAAGTTGTTAGAACCTACCAACTACATAAAGACGCTACTCCGCCAGAGGTAAGTATTGTTTCGCCTAAAAACGGCGATAAGTTACCGATCGGAGAAGTAGCAGAGGCTGTAATTCAATCATTTGATAAATATGGTATCGAAGATGTACAAATATCAGTTAATGGTGCTAATTATCAATCGCTTGAACAAATAAACTTATTCACATTTACGCCAGCATCAGAAGAGGTAATTACTTTACAAGCTAGGGCTTCAGATCCTAATGGTAATATGGGAACTTCTGACATAGTGCAGATTAATCCATTCGATCCAGAAAAAGGCGAACCTGAACTAGCGTTCCTGAGCCCTCAAAGCGGTGAAAGTGCTAAAGAAGGTCAATTCATTCAGCTTGAATTGCTAATGAAAAATGTTGAGCAAGCTGAACTGAACCTGCTAGTCGGGGCTGACGTTGATGATGTTCGTAACCCAGTAGCTTATTCAATCAGTCGCTTGGAAGATTCACCTGAGCGATTTAAATATGAAATTAAGCTGCCGCAAACAGGTGAGAATATTGTTGTTCTATTGGAGCTTACTAGTGGAGAGCTGGTTGCTAGAAGCTTCTTAAACGTTCAAAGAGATACTGGAATTGAGCAGAATACTTCTCTAAAACTGATGCCAGATAACATGCTGTTATCAGGCACGGGCTTAAGAGTCATCAGTAATATCCCAGCAGAAATGGATGATTTTAGTCAACGGTCAACATTGGTGATTAAAGATGCAAATGAGTCTGAATTGACTTACCCATTAGCACCTCTTGATATTATTGTTCCTGTTTCCTCTAATGATGAAAATGTCAGTGTTCAGACTAATCTCGAAGATTTATCTGGCCATATCAGCACCACAGATCTAGAACTGGTTAAACAAAGTTATGTCAGTAATACGTCACAGATTTCAATTGATTTACAAGGTACAAGCAGACGCGTTGTAGCTGTATCCGAATCCTTATCAACAGAATCTGAAGCGATCTGGTTTGGATTACAAAATCAACAAGCTGGCTTTAGTGTACTAAAAGGTGATGTTGAGGTCTTTACTCAGTCAATTGGCGACTTGCAATCATTATCTGTGAACTCAGCTAATGTTTACGGTGTATATAGTCTGCAAGGTGATTTGAAACTATTTTTATTAAAAGGAAATAATGGCCTTTACGAATCTAAAATCGTGCCCTTATCTGGAGATTTACTCGGCTTAAATGGTGATATTGCAATCACGCAACAAGGTCGTCTAATTACCGGTATAAAACTTGGTGATAAACCGACGCCTATCATTGGTCGTCAATTGCAAGATGATATTAAGTCGATTTCAATTTGGCGTAACCAAATTTGGGTGTTAACACAAGATACATTGCAATTGATTGGTTTAGATGAATATGGGCATAAGTTGATAACGGTAGCGAGCTTCCGTATATCAGGTGTTGATAATGTTACCGTCAGTGCTGGTGATGTGTATTTATGGAGAAATGATCAGCTAAGACATTATAGTTTAACTGAAAGCAATGAACTTGTTTTACTCAATGAACTATCAGTCGGGGCTAGAATAAGTCAGCCACAAGCAGATGGGGAAATTGTCTGGTTTACGGGAATAGATGCTACCCATGGTGGCAGTAAAATAGCCATTAAGGGAGGTGAAGTTGTAGGGATACTTCCATGGCAGCAGCCTCTAGTTACTGGAATAAATCGACTACATAAACTAAGCGGCCAAAGTGTTGAAAGTTATAAGTTCCTGAATCGTCCTAGCCAAACTTCTAACCTAACTACAACTGAATTAGCCACAGAAATAATTATCAATGGAGTGGAGAGCCATATTGCATCAGGACAATTAATTGTCACAGATGGTCAAGGAAAATCTCTAAATTATCGTTGGGTTAATCATAAAAACATTGCCATTAAGCGCCAGGATATTCAAACGAATATACTTGAAGTTCACGTGAGTAATGGTATTGAAGCTGATTTAATTAGTCGCTTTAATATCAGTAATGAAGCACTTACGGATATTGGCGCAATTGTACCTTTATGGCCTACATCAGTTGCTCTGGATGCTAAAGTTCCATTATTCCTTAATTATCCAGAAGATAGCCGTGTATTAATAGCTCAGCATAATGCTCAACCATGGTTAGATTATGCAAATTCAAGCCTATTATGGTGGAATGCAGAAGAGCTTAAGACCTATCAATTCGACATAACAGTTAATGATCAATCAATGGATCCATTATCTGTAACTGTTGAAGATAATAATATTGCAGGTGAAGTCGTATCAATAACGTCGCCGGCAAATAATAGCCGTTATGATGAAGGGGATTGGTTAACATTACGCTATGTGACTGGCAGTGTAGATGTAGCACAATTCAAGCATGCTGAGCTGGTGATCACCGATTTCAACGGTAATGAGCTTGTTCATATGCTTAGTGATGCATTATCAGGGCAGATATCGGTCAAGCTAGCTGCTAACGATCAGCAAGAAACATATACATTACGTGTAAGAACATATTTTGGTGATAGCTACAACTTTGTAGAGGATTCTATAGGGATCCGAGTTATTCCTCAGCGTACTAATTTAGTCTTTGAAATTGATGGTATTGGTGAGCGAGTTTATAGCAATAGTCAAATCTCATTAACAACTCAAAGCGTTACGTCGCAATCTGTTAAAGCAGAAATTACAGTGACAGATGCTAATGACAATATTTTGGTTAGTGGCATTGAGCCTCTTAGTTTGTCGGTTCCTGAAACGGAATACATCACTATTGAGGCAAGTAGACAGGATGGTTTAGGCAATATTAATGTGCAAACTAAGCAAGTACTTGTAGCTACCCCTTATCAGTTAACTCAGCATCAGAATCAATTTAGTTTTGATCACATATTGCGAACAGCTGAGGAAACTTATTATTTCTCTGGTCAAACATTAATTAATGAACAGGGACAACAAATACATAGGTTTGATAGCGAGGTTTTAGCCGTAATACATCTTGAAGATCGTTGGTTGGTTTCACTTGATGGTATCGGTCTCGCCTTTATAGACCCTGCCAATAATTATCAAACCTTAGGTACTTACATATCTATTGACCGATTTGAGCACATTGTGTTGTCGGGACAACGAGTATGGGCGTCGAATGATTTAGGTGAACTGCATCAATTTGAAGTGAAAGGTAACAGTCTTGAATTGACCCAGATTGATAGCTTAGGCTTCATCAAGGATATTCATATTTCTGAAAATGCGTTATGGGTTTTAGCTAGCGATAATTTATATAGACTAATGTTGCCTATTGAAAATATTGATAGCAATGCAAACCTTGTTTCGGTATATAGCGGCCAAGAAATGGCGGCGTTCTTAAGTGGTCGTCAAGCAAACTGGCTATTACTGGAAAGCGGAAAGTTGATCAAATTATCTACTGCTGGTGAGATTTTTATATCAGATTTATCTATTTTAAATGTTAGTCAGTTAGGTTACATATTGGGTGATATTTGGGCTCTGGATACTCAAAGTAACCAGCTTATACTCATTAACCAAGATGTTAGTGAACCATATGTCATTGGTCGTTATTCATTGCATGCAGCAGGAAAGCTATATTTTGATCAAGGCCAGTTCAAAAGTGTTGATGGTCAAAGGTGGAATGTTAATTTACAAGATTTTGAAGCAAGAAAAATTTACCAAACTGAGCGTCAGCGCGGTAACACCACAGATGTGAGTCTCCACCTAGGAAATGCGATATCAGCAAATCAAGGGTTTGCATTATTGTCTCAAAATACGCTGCCTAACTCAGATAATGAACAATTATTCCCAGCAGCTTACACCGCAGATATTAGAAAGATAAAAACCTCTTTAGATGCGGTATCAGCCTATGACAGTGCGTCAGGTAAGGTATATAGGCTTAATACTGATAACCTAAGTCAAAGTGAATTACTTGTTCAGCAACAAGGAGTCATTGACTTTGTTCTTCAGGATGAAAAGTTAGTATTAGCGCATGGTGACCGATTACAAATCCATGATCTTATTACTAAAGAAGTGGGTGAAATCACAGTTTCTACTGGAGATGATATCTTATCAATGACAGTAGACGATGAGCTAATTTATGTCACCACGTTAAATGGCGGTTTATTCCGTGTATCGATAGGTAACTTACCGATAGATAACTTTAATGTTGTCATTGAGCCGCTAATTCAGAGTGGAGGTAGATTTAAGAACCTTGTCAGCTTCGGTGATGACCTCTACTTCATATCAGATGAAGCAATTCATAGTTATAACTTAACGAATAGACAAAGCAGAGTACTTGTAAATGAACCTGTTCAATCTATGAGTTTATCTCAAGGTTACATTTGGTATAGCCAGGGACAAAATTTACAGCGTCTCTCACTAACAGAAATTGCCCAACCTGAGCTCGTCTACCAATCAACTGCTGATATTCTATCGATAGCAGTGGAGTCAGATCAGGTTTTACTCGCCACAGGTTTACAAGGTATTGAATTGCTTTGGTTAGACAAATCTGCGTGGAAAACGACTCCTGGGTTAGCTGCGCCAGCTTATGACCAATATTATCAATTAGGTGATCGAGTGGCGATAGAGCTTGCTCAACCACAAGGTATTGTTGCTGCTGAATACTATATTAATGATGTGCGCGTGGCGACTACAGATGACTATCCATTTAATGTTGATATCTTGATCCCTACTAGCCTCAAAAATGGTCAGTCGTTTATGTTGCGCAGTACTGTTATTGATGAGCTAGGCATGGTATTTCACAGTGCTGATAAGCGTTTAACTCTACAAAGTGAAGAGTTACCATTAAATCGTTTTAGTGTCGACCTGAACTTTGAAGCGACAAGTTATGTTCCGCGTCCTGTAAAGTTTGAAGCAGTTATTAGTCAAAGTGACCAACCTATTCGTCAAGTAGAATTTTATATTGCAGACGATGTGGCTGGTCCTTACCAATTAATGCGCAAACATTATGGTCCAGAATTTATTGTTCGTAAAAACTTTACTCTAGCTGAGAGTGGGCAATACATTAAAGCTCGCGCTGTCGATATTTACGGTAACTTTACCGAGTCTACTCCGCAGGTAATAAGACGTGCTTCCGATTTATCGAAGCCGAGCTTAAGTATCACCTTAGATAGTCATTTAAATGCCCAAGGCATGGTGACCAATACCCATCCTTATCGTCTGGATTTGAGTTTAAGTGATCAAGGTAGTGGTATTGAGTTGGCGTTATTAAAGCGCGATGACAAAGTTATTTGGGCAGGTTTTGAAGAAGGTATTGTCAGTGTTACTGAATCAGAACATCAACTCAATGAGACTTATAACTACTCATTGACAGCCACTGACAGAGCTAATAACTCTCGAACGGTAACATTACCAGTGAGTGTAGTAGCCGATGCTTACCCAGAAATTGTACAAGTTGATGCGCCAATAACTGTCATAGAGCAAAGTAGTTTTGATATTGCGTTGAAACTTACTGATGATGTTGCATTAAGCCAAGTCGATATTCAGTGGCCTGCTTACGAGCGATTATATACCGTATCGGGACAGTCAAATGAACAAAGTTATAGTATCAAGGATATTCGACAAGAACGCTTAACTGGTGAATTATCACAAACTTTACGCATTGTTGTTACTGATGATGTACAGCAGTCTGTGACACAAGAAATGGATATCACCGTAGTTCCTGATAAGGTGCCAACACCTAATGAGTTAACTCTGGATTTCCCATATGCGGCTATATATGGTGATTTATTACCTATAACATTAAGCGGTCTAGAAAATGCCGATGATGCGAACACCGTTCAATTAACAGCAGAATTGTTAGTATATTATAACAATATCCTTCAACAGCAATTACCGCTTTGTGCGCCATCTAGTAATAGATTCAACTGGTGTAGTGAATCCTTACGTAAGACTATACAATTACCTGAGCAGCAAGTTGAAGGCGATATTGTTGAGTTTGCAGTTAAAATCTCCGATCGATTAGCTCAGGTGAGTATAGGCGACCGTCAGCAAGTGAGCTTAACGCAAAAGCCAAACTTGGTTAAATTTGACGATAATGCTATTGCAGAGCGTAACCCTGACTCATTAAAAAGTGGTGATACTGCAGCTATGCAGGTCAGAGTGTTAGATGTTTCTGCAAGACCTGTGGCGCTTCAAAGAGTTCAATTTAGCTTAATTGATAGTCAAAATGTACAGCAGCTGAGCAGCATAATTGAGACAAATGAAGCTGGCTTTGCACTTTTTGATATGAATGCTTCAGGCTTAAAAGCTGACCAATATCGCTTAATCGCTTCGTTAATTGATTATCCTGCAATTTCTCCAGCACTACATCTAATGGATGTTCTGGCTGGTGATCCAGCAATCGTTAAAGTCAGACATATAGATGCAACAACAGTAAATGAACCGTTTGAGTTATTTATTGAGCTGACAGATCTTGCAGATAACAGAGTCTTTGATGCTAATGGCTTGAAAATTAATTTGGCATTTAATCATCCTGATTTTCATTTTGGTTTTGCTAATAACATTCAAATCAGTAGTCGTTATGATCAAGAGGCGAATTACTTAGGTGAGCTAGCTAATATCACCATTAATCGAGGTGTTGCAACACTGTTAGTTTCAGCGCCTAGAACAGCAGGTGATTACCGACTAGCAATGCTGGAATCTGAACCGCAAGGTTTAGAGACGCATTATCAAGTGGTTGAAAATGGCAATTACAGTGATGTCGATAATATTCCAGTCAATATCTTGCCAGGTTTGGCGAGTCAATTATCTTTAGGCGTTGTCTCTATGACAAATCATGCTTTAGGCCGTGAAGATATATTAGAAGTTGATGAAACCGCGACTCTGACTTTGCAGTTAGTTGATGAATATAACAACCTTGTGACTCAAATTGTCGATGCTGGTGGTATTAAGCAAGATGCCAATATGAGCTTGTCATTATCAGTAACGGCTAATGCGCAATTCGAGGATGGTTCAAATCAGTTCATTAGCCAAATGTCAGCGGGGCAGCTGTCATTTAGTCTCAGCGATAATTTGGTTGAAGATATCACCATGAGTGTAGTGGACGTAATCGGTGACTGGGGCATTAATGAATATGCTGAAATTGACCTAAGCTTTGTTAAGCGACTGCCAGCAGTTGAGTCGACTCAATTACAAGTAGTGCATGATGACCTTATCACTCCTGTGCAATTCACTTTCACAGAAGAAGTCATTTCAGGTGATACAAATCAATTAATAGCAGTACTCGATAGCCAAAGTAACCCAGTCATAGGCTTAGTGAGTCAAATTGATGAACTGACTCTCGAGTTTGTGCCAGATGTTGCCCTGACATTAAACCAAACCTATAGTTTCTCAACCTTAAGCTCAGGTTTAATTGGTGTGGCACAAGGCGATACTGTATTACCACAGCAAGGTGACTTCCACAGTGCCCATATTGCAGTGCTAGCGCAATCTCAACCTTACTTGCTATCAGAAGAGCAGACCCGATTAGATCTTGTATTAGGTGAAGGCTTATCACTATCTGTACTTCATTCTGGTCGTATTTGGCTAGATGATGTTGAAAATGCATTTAATTTTAATCAACAGTTAATCGATACCCCAGTTGTCACCGAAGAGCAAAATGGCACTTTGGTCACCATCAGGCTTGAAGGGCGCATGGCTGATATTGATGCAATTCAATTTGCTAATACCATTAGCTTACCTCTATTAACCACTGAAGGTGATTATGATGCCGATGGTTTAAGTAATGCTTTAGAGCATAGCTTAGGCTTGAACCCTACCAGCCAAGATAGTGACGGTAATGGAGTGACTGATGGCTATGAAGATTATGATGGCGATGGTGTCAATAACTTACTTGAACTTGAATTGGGCTCTCAACTTGACAATATCGATAGTGATGATGATGGACTTGCAGATGGTATTGAATATGAACTTGGAACTGATTTAACTAATGCCGATACAGATGGCGATGGTGTCAGTGATGCGGTTGAGGTTGCTTCTGGCTCAAATCCAAATGATGCCAATAGCCGTGCTATTAAGCCTGAATATATTACTAATATTCAAGTTTCACCTAAGAGTATTAGCTATAACTTTGGTCAGCAAACAGAAGATGTAATATTAACTGTTCAAGCACAGGTCACAGTAGATGGTCGCAACTATTTAGTTGATGTATCTGATGCAGGCTTCTTTGATTTACAGTTCAGTTCTTCAGACAGCAATGTGGCAGTGACCTCTTTCCAAGGCTTTACTCCCGTAGGAATAGGTGAAGCTGTGCTTACGGTAAGCTATGGTCAATTCTCAGATACAGCTGACTTAACCGTGTCTAATTTGATTGAATTAGGTGATGTGATTTGGGATAACGAGTCGGTTGAAGTCTTGGGCAATGCTGTGGCAAACAGTATTACCGTTATTGGAGAGGTTGATGCAGTGGTTAATGGCAGCTTGTCAGTCGTCAATGATTTTGTATTAAAATCTGCAACTAATCTTGAATTGTATACCGATGAAGTAATAATTGAGGGTGACTTAGTTATTGAGTCCAACAGTGGCCCTAACAATACTGATGGTATTATTCGTACCGAATATTTTGCTAAAGATCTCGATATTGAAGGGGAAGTATATGAGGTCGAAATCAAGGAAGGGGTTCATACATTAACTGCGATTCCATTAAATGAGCGATGGTCAGTAGAAACGTTAATTAAGTTTGGCTCTCCTGCAACTGGATTTTCTGATAGTGAATGTGAACTAGATGATAGTGGTGATTGCTATATTGATAACCCAAGCGTTGGGACTTATTTTGTAACATTTAAAATAGATCCATCAGGATATGAAGGACCGCTTGATGTCGATTTAGAAATTAAAACACAGGCAGATTTTATTCAATCTAACTTTACTCTAATTAGTTCTGATTCTGTTTCAATAGCGGGTGGACTTGATGTTACTCATGGCGTATTAGATGCTGGTATCAATGACATTAATGTGTCAGAAAGCATTAACCTTTCAGGTAAGAGTGCGCTGTATGCAGCAACAGTAAATGGTTTGCAAGATGCCTCAATAACCGGTGTGGAATTAACCTTAGGCTTGACTGAGCAATTTAAAGTCGCTGGCAACATGCTTCAAACCGCTAAGCTTGTCGCTGAAAAAGCGAATCTACAAGAACAGAGACTGTATCCAATTCATTTAAATGTAGGCCAAAAACTCACTTCGACAAATGAAATTACTGTAGCTGGCGCGGGTTATCCTGCGGGTTATGGGGTCGGTTTTAAAGAAGGATATTGCTTAAGTAGTTATGTCGTTGAATTCGAAGAGGGCTGTGCCTACGGTAATTACAAGAAACCACTCAATTTGGGTTCTGCAAGCTCGACATATGATGGTAATGGACTTGTCTGGATTGAAGCCAATGAAGTTGAAGTTGATTTACCTAATAATATCTATAATTGGGTAGAAATTGGAGATTATATCAGTATGGACTTTCGAGATGTCATGCCTGCTGGTGGTAGTGTTTATATTGATGTTGAAAAATTATCGTTGATAAATACTAATAAAATTGTGAGAACTGGTGGGCTTTATTCTGAAGGGCAAATTGGCATGAGTTCACGGGTTTCTATTCGAGTCCACGAAATGGAAATGGAACAACCTGTTATTGGCCCGCAATCTGTAAGTGCTGTTGCAGCAATAGAGATAGACGGGGTTATAAATCAATTAGATTTGTTGGCAGAGAAGATTTATGCCGATGGAACAATCTATCTTGAACACACCGGTAGTGGTGTTTCAAGTTTTGTTAGTGGTGGTCGTGGCAATAACTATTGGTCAGATAGTCAAGAAGCATTAAATGTGGTTACTACAGGGCTGCATGATATAGATGATGTCGCCAATATAGGTGCCAATACTTGGCAGCTTTCAATTACTGAAAATGCATGGGCTTCAAATTTAGTTGCTAACGGCCGCGAGTTAGATGGAATGAAGCTACGTCTTACCTCAGCTGACGGCTTGAGTACTCATGATGTACAGGTGGTGAGCAATACTGCTGATTCCGTTACTGTTATAACCTCTGAGGATCTATATCCATTTAATTTAGGGAAATTACAAGGGCTACATCAATTTACCAAGTTATATCTTGGCAGAGAAATAAGCTTTGGTGATGACATTGTCGAGTTTGAACAAGCTGATTTTGGGTATGATGGATTTATTAGTGCTTACAGTTTACCAAGCTTTTTCATTGAGCAAATATTGGATAGTTCTAATGCCGGTTTTAGTGTCAGAACGCCGTTGATTATTGAACGAGATACCTTAGATAATGATTTATCAATAGGTGCCTCTTCAATTCAGTTTATTAATACGGTGTCTCTTTCTTCGGTAACATTAACTGCTGAAGATTTAATATTTAATCAGGATGTCAATACAGAAGGAAACGTTGGGCTTTTAGCACTCAATAATATGCAAGTTTTAGGTGATTATAATGTTAACTCATATCAAAACTTATCTGTCGGTGGTCAGTTAGCAGTTTCAGGTGATATGACTGTAGATAGCCGATTAAGTCTGCGATATGAAAAACCTAACTCGTACCAAGATTATTCAGCCTTCAGCCTTGATAGACTCAATATTACAGGTGTGCTAACTATATCTAGCAACGGCATCATTACTAAGACTGACGGTGGCGGCGAATCAGTTATTTATCACGCAGGTTTAGATTATTCATTATTGGGTACTCACGCGTCTAATCCATATCCTAGTAATGCTGCAGATACTGACGTTTTCGGTAATTATAAATATCCTATAGCAGCAGGAATGGGTGGGGTACTTAACCCGAGCTATTCAAGATACGATGCAGAAGGTGGGGGTAGTATAAAAATTAGCGCCAATGAAATCATATTGAACGGTGAAATTGAATCAATCCCATCTTATACATCATACCTTGAAGAAGGATACCAGGTATTACCAGCTGCAGGGTCCATTCTCATAGAAACTGAGACTCTATCGGGATATGGCACATTAGATATTTCGGGAGCGGCTATCAGTCGCAATGGAATTAATCTACTCGGTGGCGCAGGTCGTATTGGTATTTATGCTAACCAAAATACTTTTGATGGTTCTATTAGAACGGCTAGTTCTGCAGATTATAATATTTCAGTTGGTACAGTCTTTGTATCAACTAAAGATGCTGAATATGGACGTTTAGAAATCAGATCCGGTATGGATGTCAGTTGTTTGAATGATGACAGCTGTATAAGCAACTGGGTTCAATTACCTGAAGTGGGTGAGCACCAAATTACCTCAGTAATTCCATTAGACAATAATCAGTGGCAAATTAATGTTGAAGGCGCCAATTGGTCACTGGTTGATGATCTGCAAGGCTACAGCATTACTGGCGAATATATTGACTTGCTAAGTCAAGGGCTTGAAGTTAATGGTTTAGAAATTATCCAACATACTAATAATAGTTTGGTTGTCAATTCTGATATTGATTTGAATAGTTTTGTCGGTGAGCACTTAGTTGGGGTTCATATATTTGAATCGTTATATTTAGATGATTTTGCCCGTCTTGATATAGGAGCTGATAAATTAAGAGTCATTGATATTGCAACTTCATATCTAGGTGGAAACGTCATTGTTAAAGCAGGTACCCAAGAGCAAGAAGTGCTGACCTGGTTAGAACAAAACGATGTTCAGTTGTACCTACCTGAAGTGAATTATCAAGATGGACTATCACTGGGTTATCAACAAACCTTTGCTGTCACAGCAGACATGATTGAATTCGGCGATCTTGTGTCACTGGGTGAGCAATCAGCGCTGAAACTGATTTCCTATAAGCAAGTTAATATGCTAAATGGTTTGATGCTGGATGCTAATAGTGAACTATTAGGGGACTTGAAAGGAGCAAAAGTAGAGATATTTGGCGATGTTAATTTACTGAACAGAGCCAAATTAGAATTCACTCAATCTCGTTTAGAGAGTCTCATTATTCATGGCAATGTGTATTTAGCTGAAGATGCAAAATTTGCAGTTAACGCTAATTCGATTCAAATAGATGGAGAGTTGATTACTGAGGAAGGAGCAGGTGTTTACTTAGATTCGACTGCAGATATCACCATATCAAAACATGTAGAGCTGCATAATAATGATTATGAGTATGCTGGTCATCAATTCACTTTCGCAACGTTAAACATCAATGAAGGGCTGACTTTAGTAGAGCGAACCATTGTCAGAATGTCATCAGGTTCAGTGCAAGTTGTAGGTAATATTGATATTGGCCAATATGCAAAAATAGACCTCGATGATCAAGATGAAGCTTCTAATAAACAATTAAGCTTACAGTCGTCAGCTACCCTAAATTTAGCTGAAGGTGCTTATATCGATGCAGATTCAAGTGGTTATAAAAAAGTATCTTTAGGTTCCAGCAATTATTGTAATGGCAGTAGGCACCAGTATTCATTAAAAGGTTGTGAATATGGTAACTACCGTCATGCAAAATATGCAGGATTAAAAGGTGGCTCATATGGAGACACAAACTGGGGTGGTGGGGCTATTGCGCTTTATGCCCAAGAGGCAGTCATCGATGGAAAAATTTGGGCTAAAGGTGGCTATTATAGATATGCTAATGGTGGCGCAGGTGGTTCAGTCCATATTTCAGCAGCAAAAGTTTCTGGGTCGGGGGAAGTTATTGTTTCAGGGGCTCGAACAGGATCATACGCAACTAACGGCGCCTCAGGCAGAATTTCAATTTTATCTGACGATCAAGTTGAATTAACTGCCACATTAACCACTGCATCTCCAAATTCAAGTAATACTAATTATAACGCAGGTGCGGGCACCATATACCTTGCCGATATAACAGGGTTAAATGGTCATTTAATTATTGATAACAAGTCGGTACTAAACCCAAGTGCTGGCACGTACTTAAGAGAAGTAGGCGTAGGTACCATTGGCTGTGTTACTGACCTCAGTAATGATCAATGGTTGATTACTGCTAACGATGGCTGTGATGAGCCTGTCGGCATCGAATTATGGCAGCACTCTGAAACCAATACTCCACAATCTGTAATCGGGCAATTTGTTGATTTGGATGTTGATGATGCTGCAAGTAAAGTATTTGAAATACTCTCTAATACTGAAAATAGTCTTGTTGTTTCAAGTAGTACAGATCTTACCGATATGCTTGGAAAATCATTCCAAGGTGTTCATCAACTATCAGCAATTACATTGCAAGATCATGCCCGTGTGAGCTTTGGTCGAGACCGGGTGGAAGTATCTGACATTAATAACTCTGAAGTGTTGAGTAGTGTTTATATCGAATTAGGTGCAGCAAATGATGAGTTTATTGAACTATTAAATGCATCTGGTGCAGATGTAACATGGTTAAATAATTAAATTGATAGAATAAAATAAAAAATGTTATCAGTTTGATGAATAAAAGTGTATTTTAAAGCGCTTTGAACTTTATATAAGGATATATCTAGAGCATGAAAGTCGTAAAATTTTTGGTGGCAATGACCACTGTTAGCGTTCTGATTTCAGGTTGTAGCGATAAGGAAAATACTATTGCCACTGTAGATGGTGATGTTGTCACATCAACACAGCTGCATGCTTACTTGCAATATAAGCGAATCGATCTTAAAAATGAAAAACAAGTTCTGTCGGCTAAAACACATTATTTACGTCACCTTGCTTTAGTCAAAGCGATTGAAAATCAGGAAACACTTGATCAAGCCGCTATAAATGCTGAACTATTCGAACTTAAGAAAGATCTCATGCTGAATCGATATTTGCAGAACTATTTAACGTCTGCGGTCAATGATGTCGCCATCAGAAATTACTACGCCGAAAACCAAGATAAATATCAAGAAACCAAAGCCAAAGTCTCTCACATACTGTTAAGAGTCGCGCCTAATGCCAATGAGCAAGATAGGCAGGTTATTTACAGTAAAGCGATGGAGGCTTATAGCAAGCTTCGCTCGGGTGAGCCCTTTGCTGATATCGCGAATACATACTCTGAAGATAAAATTTCGGCAAAAAAAGCTGGCAGCCTAGGTTGGGTATTAAAAGGTGCAATCTCTCCAGTCTTCTCTAATCAAGTTTTTGAAGAGCTTGAAAAAGATCAAATTTCAGAACCCTTCTTGACTGAATTCGGTTATCACATTGTATTACTAGAACAAGCGCCATCAGTAGTGAAACAGCCCTTCGAAAAAGTTCGCGGTGATATAAAGCGTATTTTAAGAAAAATGGCTAAAGATGCAGAATTAGACCGACTTAAATCTAGCATTGAAATTACTCAATAAACTCTAGGAATAACATGCGATTAATCGGACTACTACTGTGTGTTGCAGGTCTCTCTGCTTGCCAAAAACATGATGTCTCAATTGAGCCTCAACCTCAACTTTCAGATGCCGTGGCAAGCATTGATTCGATTCCTATTTATAAAGATGAATTAGCGTTAGTGATCAAGCAAACCGTTGGTGACTTTGGAGCTATTCAGCTAGGAACTAGTGGCCGAGAAAAAGTGCTTGAAAGTCTCATCATTAGAAAGTTAATGAGTGATAAACAGTTTCAGCAAATGGATAGTGAAGAACGTCAGTTGCTAGAATTGGAAATGAAAGCTTTTCGCGAGGAACTGCTCACTAAAAGGTATATAAAGCAGCAAGTACAAGCTGAACCTGTTACGCCAGAAATGATACTAGATTATTACAATAATAATCCTAAGTTATTTGGGGCTAAACAAATTCGTCGATTTGAAATGGTAAGAGCAGATGTTAGTCATAGCCCTAAATTACAACAAGAGCTAAGTATACTAATACAAGGGCTAACACCGCACTCTAACTGGAAACTAACTATTGATGAGGCAAGACAAAACGGGCAACCCGTTTTTCTCGTTTCAGGAAATAGTGCGGAAAAAGGCTTAATTGACGATTATCAACAGGTCATCCAAAAATTAGAACAAGGTGAAATTTCACCATTACATAGTATCAACGGCATTCTTGTTCGCTTCAGAATTACTGAACTAGTTAATATCGCCGCTAAGCCTATTGCAGAGGTGACTCCTTCTATACGAAAGTCACTTGCACCAATACAGCTTAAAAAATCAATTCAGCAGGAAGCTGAATTACTCATGCATGATAGGGAGATCGAGCGTTATGCTATGGAATAGTCTGAAGCGAAATGCGCGTTTACTTGTTGGGTTAGTGAGTAGCCTTGTTATTTTATCAGGGTGTAATTTTTTTGAAGACGCCGATGATATTGACTATCAAATAGGGACAGAGATAGATAATCCTATCGCAGCCGTTGAATATCAATATTATAACCAACCACTCACTTCAATCGATGCGCTGTATTCCGCAACTGTTGATCGCGAGGGTTTAGCGCATAAAATGACCCTACAAGTAGGGGCTAATCAAAGCCAAGTTGGCTATCATTTTAGTGCTTTTTTCTACGCCAAAAGTAATGATGGGTATCGTTTTAAGGTTTCCGCTTCGGGAGATTCAAGCCTATATATTAATGACGAGCTAGTCGTAGATGAAAAGTTATTCTTGGCGCAGGGGTATCATAAAGTCGATTTCTGGGTTGTACCTGATAATGGTGCTTTACAGCCGCGCATCTTAGTCAGCAGTAGTCGTCATAAAGAACAAGATATTGCATCAGGTTTACTGCATTTATCCTTAGATGATATTGAACCACTTGAACAAGCGTCAAATACTCCAACTCCCTCTTTTACTGGCTTCCAGTATCATTATTATGAACAAGAAAATATTAGGTTAACAGCTTTAGACTCTCTCAATATTATTGAATCAGGCAATAGTAAAAAAATAGACTTGTCTCACCGGAATGTAGATGAAAATTCAGCATTTATTTTCCAGACTTCAATCAATATATCTAAAGAAGGCTTATATACGTTTCGAAGCGAAGCAGCTGAATATGAGTTAACCGTAGCAGGTAACACACTATTTAAAAATCCAACAGACAGTCAGCAGCGGTATTTGAGCGCCGTCTGGTTATCGCCCGGCTACTACGAGCTTGAATATCGAATCATTAATAACCTTGCTATGGGTCAGCCAACTCTTGAGTGGGCATATCAAGGGCGTAAAATAATTACTGAACGTAAACCTGCAAATGAATCAACACAGAACCTAAAGCCGCGACTAACAGTCCAGCCTCTTGAATATGCACCGATTGAGCAATTGAAGTTGCTCTCTTCGCTAGTTACAGCGCAAGACGAACCTATCACAAATCCAGATGAGAGCTGGCAAGATGGCGTAAATTATCACTATTACTATTCCAATATTCCACAAAGCATCGAACAGATTGAAAATTCGTTCCCTAATGTTGCAGGGTTGACTGAAGGCTTTTCACTTCCAATAGAAAATATCCAATACCCTAGCGCAAATTATTTTGAATCAAATATCGAAATAGAAACAGAAGGTAGTTATACATTCTATTTGAAGCACTCTTCATATATAGCCGGCTATATTGGAAATATTCCATTAGGAGATAATGCTCAGGCCTTATCAGTAGGTGACAAATTAGACTCGTTAAATGTGACTACATCGCAATCTGCACAATGGCGCAAGTCGAGTGTTTACCTAAAACCTGGCTTTTACAATTTCAGATTGTTCTATCACATGATTTCAGCGCAAGACACTCCAGAAGTGCTACTGGCTATACCAGGTAAATTAAGACAACGACTTGAAGCGTTTACGTTTAAAACTAAGCCAAAAGAGACACTGACAGATTTAGATGGTGACTTAGTTCCTGATAACGAAGATGCCTTCCCCGCAGATCCGACAGAATGGGCTGATTTAGATGAAGATGGTATAGGCGATAATAGTGACCCAGATATTGATGGTGATGGTTATTTAAATCAAGACGACGTATTTCCAACAGACCCATTAGAGTGGGCAGATTTGGATGAAGATGGCATAGGCGATAACAGTGATATAGATAGAGATGGTGATGGGGTTAATAACGACCAAGACGCCTATCCAGATGATCCTACACGCTCTCAGATTGATAATGGGGCAAAAGATACCGATGGTGATGGTTATGCCGATGATGTCGATGCTTTTCCATTAGACCCAACAGAATGGCAAGACAGTGATGGTGATGGTATTGGTGACAATAGCGATCCAGACAGAGACGGAGATGGGGTTAATAATGAACACGATGCTTACCCCGATGACCCGAGCAAATGGCATGATGTCGTTAAGCTAGATTTAGCACTAACACAACAAGATGAAAGTGTAAACATGTCATGGTCAAAGGCTAATAACAACCTGATTGAATCATATCGGGTATTAAGGTCGGCTAACCAAGGGCCGTTTTTTAAGTTAGCGGAGCTTAGTAAACAAACGACAGAATACGTAGATAAGCAGGTTACGGAAAATACCGTTTATGATTATAAAGTAGAGGCTCAGGGTAATGGCGAGCTGATGGCAACATCAACGACCCAGGGTATCTTTGTCGCTTTTAACAATAGGCTGGTTAAGCAGTTTGTAGTTGAAAGTGATGCGGGTGTAATAAATATAAACTGGCTTGCAATCCCGCATTATTCCGTCGTCGTAGAAAAACGCATTAATCAGGATAATTGGCAGCAAATTGCTGACAGTAAAAGTGCAATACATAGTGATACGCAGATAACTCATGGGCAAATATACCAATACAGGGCTAAAACGCGACGTCACTTTAACAATCCACTTAGCGGCACTAGTTTCGTCATCGATGGACCGTATACTGAGATAATCAGCCAAAAAGCCGTGTTGCCGTTATCGGTTCAATTTACCAATGTTGATAAAGTGACAGACGGTGTGAACTATTGGTACTGGCATATTGATGAGAATATATCCCCAATAAAAATTACTGGAACAATTAATAATGTAATCGAACCCGTAAAACTGACTTTTAATTCTGCTAATAAAAGTCTCGAATTTCACGTTAACACAGCTAATTTTGAGCTTGAGTTACCAATTGACGAGTCACATGTTCAATGGGTATTAAATGCAGAGTCTATAATCAATGGTGTTTCTCAACGTCTAGCAGCACCTGCAATATTAGTATTTCAATCCGACACTCTCGGCGCCAAGATAGAATTAGATGACTCAAGTGTGATGACTTCAGAAGCTCAAATCGATGTGACAGGCAGACTCATTGATGACAGCGGCATTGAGCGCTTCACTATGACGAGCTCCCATTTTAGTGGCACTGAGTTTGGGGTCATATTACATGACAATGGTCGTTTTACGGGCGAAGTTCCACTTGAATGGGGCGAGAATATCATTGAGTTAGAAGCGACCGATAGATTTGGCAATATTAGCCATGCTCAAGCGATTATCACCAGACAGTCAGAAGATTTACCCAGAGTGAAAATAACGAGTCATAGCGATGGTCAAGTTGTGACTGACCAACAATTGATGCTTGTTGCTGAGGTGACCTCTGGATTACCTATTTCTGATTTGAACATATGGCTAAATGAGCAACGAGGTTCATTAACCGATATCGGCAATGATCAATATACAGCCATATTCCCATCCATATCATTAGAGGAAGGTGAGAACCTCATCATTCTCAAAGTTGAGTCTACAGCAGGCATGGCTCAGCACATGATAAAAGTATCATATCAGGCTGATTTACAAGTATTAGCTCCGGTAATTCAAGTGCTATCACCTACTTTAGGTGCGTGGGTTAATACAAAAAATTTCGAAATATCAGCCATTATTCAATCTGCTGTTCAGCCTTCAGTTAGCGTCAACGGCTATCAGCTCACAGCCTATTTACAAGATGAAGGTCGCTACCGAGTTAGCTATTTAACTAAAAACGATGAAACCTCATGGCAAATCGATGCGTCAAATGAGGCAGGCGAAGACAGTGTTGCCTTAAATTATCAAATTGATGTGCAAGCACCAGAAATTCAACTTGCGACACAGTTATCTGTTGCTCCTTCAGTAAACCTATCCATTGAAACGCCCTTTAGGCTTGAAGGTGTTGTGCGTGACGATCAAGCGGTAACTTTATCCTTGAATGGCGAAGTTGTGCCAATACAACCCACAAGTACCTCTAATACCTATAGCTTTAGCTTATCTTATAATTTACCGCTTAATGAACAACGAAATTTGACGCTAAAGGCGACTGATTTTGCTGGAAATTCCACGATTAAAGAATACATAGTCGTTAATAATGCGCAAATGAGTGCAGAAATTATTGCGCCATCCAACGGCAAAGAGTTTGTGGTTGAATCTGATAGCTTTAACCTGCAATTTGTTGCAAGTGTCAGTAATGTAGAGCAAGCATCAGCACTTAAGTTACAAATTGATAATGGCGCCAAGCAGGATATAGTGGCAATTAATAACCTCATTAATACTACCATCCCAATGCAAGCCACTTCAGGTGAGCATAGTGTGAGTTTTTATGCTTACGACAATAATGGTGTATTGAAAGCCAAGTCGACACGCCACTTCAATATCCAACAACTTGAAGATATTCCTCAAACAGTCATAAAAACGCACCCTGACTCACTTCAGAATAATCTCGAACCGAATGCATTTATCTCTTTCTATTTTAATAAAGCGATCGATAGCAGCAAGCTAACAGTCCAAGTAACAGAAACCATTCATGGTAAAACGTACATTGATGAAACTGAAACAGGGGCAAGTATTCTTGATAATCGAGGTGAAACACTGCAAGACGTGAACCGTGATCACATGATTATGCAAGGCAGTATTGCCAGCTTACCAGGCAACCATAGCTTTGCATTTTATCCTGAAAGAGACTTTGGCTATGGCGCCGATGTGAAAGTAACGATAAATCTTGCTGATGAAGAACTGCATCGATTTAGCTTCAAAGTAAGAGAGTTACCAACGTTAATCGATGGTCATATTAAAGATAATTTCTACACCAGTATTCCGAATGTACGCGTTAAATTACATGAGCTAAACCGCAACGAAGTGACCAATGCAGACAGTGCATATAGTTTTGGCTACCTTGAAAGTGGCGAATTTAATATAGCGGGTGGCAGTTATACCCTAGAGGTAAATCCTGAAAGAGAAAATCCGCTTTTTGGTAACTACATTCGCCATATCAATATTCAAGAAGGTAGACGTAATCAGATACCTACCATGATTTTATCCCTGATAAATAAAACAGTGCCCTTCTCTTTGTTGCAATCGGGACAAGGTTTTTCAGTTCATGCTAACGGAGAGTTAGAGCTGGATTTAGCTCAAGCTCAATTGAGATTCGGTAATGGTGCTCAAAGCGGCAATATGCAGTTTAGTTTGCAAGACATTACTCAAATCGGTATGCAAATACCTGATTCACTTCCCACTCTATGGGTGTTCTCAGGGCAACCTCAAGGAGTTCAGGTCAATGGCAACGTGGGTGTTGCTATAAAAGCAGCCAGCTTGTTAGGAAGTTACGCTTATTTACCTGAAGACGGGCAATATACCCCAATCGTTGGGCGAGCAAGTGATACAAATCAGCTCGATGTCGTTGGAGTCGCGCAGCGTCAGGGGTTGTGGATGCGCTCAGTGGGCGACGTAAAATTAGAAAACTTAGATTATGTAGGCTTTGCCATTGTAGGTTTTGATAAACAAGTCACGTTAGAAGAATATGCCAACGGCAATATCGAGTTAATACAGCTTAAGGCAGAGCTTAATCCGTAGAGGAATGGAAATGTTTAGTGGGTTTAAAGGGAATTTAATGGCTCGGTTATTGATAGCGACTATTACGCTATTAGCCTCGTTAACGTCAGTGTCGGCTTGGGCGTTAGGGGCGTGGGACATTCAAAGGGTTAAATTTGGCCACGTATTAGCGAGAGGGTTGGTGCTCGATGATGCAGGGTACCCAACTTATGTTGAATATACTGCCGATGGTACAAAAGTCGGTGGCTGGTCACAAAGTTTAGCCTCAGCTAAAGGTGCATATGTGCTTCCTGCTGAGCAGGTTAAAAGTACCCAAGCATTATTGAGTGACCTAAAAACTGAAAACAATAAAGTGATTGTATTGACGCGTGAGCAATACGATTCACAGGACTTTACCAGCAAGTTCGATAAACCATTAACTAAACTTGAACTATCCCCTATATATAAAAGTGTTGTCGTTAAAGCCAAAGAGTCGATATTGCATGAATCAGACACGCATGTTTTATTACTTTCACGCTTCGATTTATCTAATATAGCCAATATTGATAATAATGCTCAATCAGTATTATTTGATAAAAGCGGTCAAGTTTTACACTCATCTGCAAATAATATTGCTTTTGATTCAGGGTTTTATGAAGGGGATGGCGGTTCCGATGCCGTTCCTCCGTTATCAGAGCGTATCAGTTCAAAAACCTATGCACCCTTCCAAGGGGCTCAAATAGAAGCATGGATTAACGGTTTTGATGTTACCGACACAGAAGGTAAATTTACCGCCCAATATAACCTAGTACCTTGTCCGTGTTTCTCTTTTAGTTACGACAATGTGCCTTTGATAATGAAACATTACTATGCAGGGTTTACCTCTCGCGGAGTAAAACCACTCATTGATGCTCAAATTAGACCGGGTTATGATTTTTGCTCTGGTTACGATGCTTGCCCGCTTGCAATTGGAGGTACTTTATCTGGAGCTATGGCACAAGTTGCCATTATCGGTATCTATGCCTCATCTGCGTCGCCAGCATTACAGCCAAGTAACTTTTATGTTGATACAGGCTTTATTACCGGTAAAGCAAGACTTGCCCCTATTGGTGCAGAAACCCAATACGTTTATAAAGAGCCTAATTTAGACCCTATTTCTCAACAGCATTACGACTTTGACGGTGACTCAAAATTTGATGACGTCAAAATGGGCAATATTGTCGATGGCTTATTTGTGTGTAGTGCCGACACAACGCAGGCTGAATATCAAGGGGTGTATATTAGCTCGGTACATGAAGGGCAAACCGTTTATGCTAATTGCGCAGATGATGAGCCTGAAATCACTCAGCCAGATATCTTGCGATTAGCAGATCACCAATTAGACACCAATGCGCAGGGGCTCGTAGGGCAAATCTCTCAAGAAGATTTACAAGATACTGACATCTTAGTATTCCGTGAATCTAACGGCTTGCTTATCACACATCGAAAAGGCATCAACGAGAACGAATTATCCAAGAATAGAAGCTATTACGGGGTTGAGGGCGACGAATTTATATTTCAAATGATGATCCGTGGTCCAGCTAATGTATTTGCCATGTTCGAAGAAATGGGGCCTGCAGGCTATAGCAAGTTTCAATCTGATGCCAATATGGACCCTTCATTACATCAAAGAGAGTCAGACCATTTAAAGCCAGGTGAAGCCATTCGTATTGTATTGGTTAACCGTAAAACAGGTTATATTGGCTCGTTAAGAACGTCATACACTCATGGGTATCAAGGCGGTAATATTGCCTTCAACATGAATGATGTTCAAATGAACCCGCCGAACCTCAAAATCAGTGCAGAGCGCCGTTTTACCATCAAAGAGGGCATGAGTGCGTCGAACGAGCAACATAAGAAACTAATCACTTATGAAGGCTCGGCCATGAGTGATGATGAAATGGTCACTATCACCACTGAATGGTATGACGTTGATGGCACACCACTGCCAGATGGCATGAATGACTTTGGTTATACCGGCCGTTTAGCCAAAGTGGCAGGCCCAGGTATGTTGGTCAGCTCAGGCGGCAGCATCGATAATTTTGCTATTCGTCCAGGTAAACACATTGAGCATATTCGCTTAGCGGATATGGGCAACCCAGCCGATCATTTCTACATACAAGTTAACGGTCAGTCAAAACACGAAAACCCGTCATTTGCCGATGGCGGTGCTGCGCCCAGTGGGCCCCTTGCCCAGAGACCTAAACATTATGTGCCATTTTTGGTCCCCGTCTTAGATGAGGCCGTCACCCTAGAGCAAGAATATTTGTATAAAAAGCTGGTCGCCGACGGCTTAGATGATGGTATTGAAAAACCAGAACCCCTATATCGTTGGGTGTACCGTCCTGAACTGCAGTTCAGTACTTATGACCTGAAAGTGGATGACATCATTCGTCAGCGAAACGACGACCTCACATCAAGCATTTATCAAGATGATATTCCGATGATTGCTTCATCAGATAATGCAGTATCTTTTTTATATAACCTTATCGAAAGCAATGAAGAGGCATTAGCCTTTTTAGGGGCAGGGCAAGAGTTGGTCTTCGCCCTTGGTGCGACAGAGATCAAAGCAAAGCTTGGTGAAGGTAATCAAATCATATTTACCAACCTTGAGCATATCGCAGCGTTAGATGTCGAAGACTTTGTCACGCTGAGTTTGTATAGCAATAACGACCCAACCAATGTGCTGTGGGAATATGCGTTTGAATCAGTGGCCATCGATACACGTTGGGCAGGTCATGACAACATTGGCGAAGATGGAACGATTTATGTATCAGCAGATGACCCAGTCGTTCCTGCACAAGCGTTTATCTTAGGTTATGCCAACCGTGAAAATAAAAAGCCCTTATCATTAAAGTGGGTCGTAAAAGGCCAAGGAACAGCGGAAAACAAGTCTCTAGAGTATAAAGACCAAGGCGTATTCCCAGCAGATATCAAAATGTCCACCGTTGCAGGAAGCCGTGCCACCGCTGAAGTGTATATCGATAATCCCAACAATGTAACCAAACTTGATGCCATTGAAGTTGTTGCAGGAAAGCCTGCCGTAATCAATGTAGAAATGACAGGTGAAGCCTTTATTGAAGGGCACAAAGGTATACAGGTGAGCGTGCAAGCATGGGATGCTCACGGCAATAAAGTAGCTGATGGCACATCAATTAACTTTTCACTTGATGGCGTGGCAATTCTGGCAGACGCTGATGATGGCATTGATAATGGCGCTGCATCAGCATTTATTATTGGTGGGGTGCAGCCCGATGACGAAGCAAAATTAATTGTCTCTGTAGGGGACGTTACTCAAACTCTCGACTTTGAGGTTCAGCCTCTCAAGGTGGTCATTAGTGACTACACCGCCAACATGGAACCCAGTGAAACCTATCCGGTTACGGTTACAGTAACAGAGCCCAATGGAACCCCCGCAATAGGGGTACCTGTTAAGTTTGATACTACCGCAGGTCGCTTTAAAAAATCATATATCGAAACCGGCAGTAATGGTCAGGCTATTGCGCAACTTCATAGCGGTTTTTATCGCGTTGACGACTACCAAGTCAGTGCGCGTGTAGGCTTAACCCCCGCAGTGTCAGAGCAAGGAAAAATCACCCCTAAAGGTGATACCTACAGCGACACAAGACAAACCTTGATCGTAGGTGATGAAACCACTAATGGCTATGCTGAGTATGAGCGTTACGATGGCGCCAATATAGGCCTTAACTACGAAACCTCTGCAGATGTATTTGTCTATGGTAAGCCAAACGAAACTCTTAATTTAACCCTAGGTACTCTAAGCGAACCCAATATTCAGCCAATTGCTGGCTATGTGATGAGTGATTTAGTGGTCGACTATGTACCAGAAGTTAATGGGCTGCATAACGGCACAGCAACTCGAGTCACCATTGCTGAAGATAACCCGTTAGGGGTTGGGCAAAGTTACGCTTTTGATAAAAATGCTTACTTAAATTCTTTAGATATTTGGGAGTCAAGTAAGATAGAAGTTGCCCTAGACCCAAAGCTTAAACCACAAGATAGTGTGGGCTTTAGGGTTGATGTAAAAGCAACAACTGCAGGCGGTAATATCTTTACCTTAGAGGGGGGAGTACAAAAGTTAGCGCTGCTAGATGACGGCCGCTTTGAGTATAAAATATATACCGAAGATGGTGCTTTTTCAGTTTATTCTGCCGCAGTATCAAACAGTAAATGGTTAGCAGTCGCAGGTCGTTATAATGATGGTTATCTTGAGCTTGAAATAGACGGTGTATTAAGTCGTGTAGCCGCGACGGGCAAGTTATCTTATACGGTTTCACAACGTGGTCTGACATTAGGTGAAAACTTTACCGGTAAATTAAGCAGCTTTAAGTTATATGACTGGAATAGCCAGCCATTAATGACCTTTGAGGATGGCACAACGACCAAGCAAGTGATGCTGGCCGTAAATCAAGAGCATGAAGTGGTTAAAGTTATCAGTACCGGTAATTTTAATCAGTTGGGTGAAAGTGCCAACATGTTGCGCATTGGTCTGCAAACTAATGATACGCAAACCTATGTTGGCGTAATAGCAAAGACGTTTTACGGCCAATTAGCCAGTATGTATACCGATGGGTTAAAGCCTGAGGGCTACCCACCCTTAGCATCTAACACCCAACAATATCGCCGCTATACACCAGTGCCTTTTATTGGCGTTGCAAATGCAGGTTTTCTTGACTGGATTAATGAAAATGCATTCGATGCCATGAAAGCAGCCGTGGGCTTCTTAATCCCCTATGAAGAAGGCATCGGTTTAGTTAAACAGATTTATTATTTAGTCACGGACGATGACGACTTTGATGTAATGGAGTTAACGCTCAATGCTATTGCTGTAATCAGTGTCTTTCCCCCCGCTAAAGCGTTATTACCGCTCTCTAAAGGGTTAAGGTTTTTCTTAAAACCGCTTAAAGGCAGTATTGGTAAGTTTGTGAAGGCCACGGGTGGCGTCATGTATAAAATCATTAATGAGGCGACAGATAAACGTTACGACACCTTAATGAATCTATTGCCATTTTTGATTATTGCCGGCGAAATGGTGGCAGATTCAGAAGCCCGAGAAGGGCTATTCTTGATGATCAAGTCGGTTGCCAGTACCGATGATTTGCTTTCATGGATGGACTACTTAAGTTTACCCGCTGATGGCTGGGAGGGCGATGAAATCCCGCCCGTTATTGGTGAAAACGGGGATACTGAAACGGCTATGTTGAATAGTGGCGAAGCATACCCATGGGCGGGCATGCCGTTTGTGGGGGCGGCTTATGCGGCGAAGAAAAGGTTTAAAGTTGATGGTGCTAAGTTAGGAAAAGTGTTTAAAGAGCTAGCAGAAGAGGCAAATGGCAATCTAGACTTAAAGAGTATGATAATTTTTATAAAAAATGTTAGAAAAGGGCTAAAGAAGACAAGTGCTGAGGACTTAAGGAAGCTTATTTTTGATAAGAGATTAATCGCTGCTGGGTCAACTCTGGCCGCAAGATCTGGTCAGAATCTGCTAAATTTTCTAAAAGGAAATACCTCTAGTAGAATCTCACCTTCTATAATGGTTGCTGTAGTGTGGTACCTAGAAAAAAGTATGGCGGATGGTACGCTTGAAAATGTAGATGAAGTATTACACTCAAGAATTAGAGGGCGATATGGAAATGCTTTTACTTCAATTTTTACTAAGGGTAACGGTGTTAAACCTACGAGACTCACTAACCAAGCTCACGGAGGTATGCATCAATTAGCCACAATTGCCAAGTTGCATCTCGCTCAACAGCAGGGCTTGACTGACCAAAAATTAAAGGCCGTTGAGGGAGAACGGAAAGTGACATTTTATGAAGAGGATGGTTTAGGCGGTATAGAGGTAAGAGGAATACAAACTAGAAATGTCGACATTATTGTTGAAACAGATGCTCTTAAAGAGAAATGGATAGAGCTTAAATCTTACACTCATAAACGTGCTTTTCAGGTTTGGAAGTATGGCGCATCTGGCGGTGGCGGCTCTGTTGGTAAAGAAATTATTGTGGATAGAGTGGCTAAAACCAGAGCCAGTGATAAAGGGGTACAGGATCAGAATGGACAAAATATTGAGAAAGTAGAGTTAAGCTGGCTATTTCAGAAGTTTAATGTCAAAAAAGCAGGATTGCCTGAGCAGCGAAGTTATAATAAAAATGAGTTTGGCAAAGGCAGTAATTCAAAAACAGTTTTAGGTAAGTTAGCGCGTTTAGAGCCAGATACCGGCGGTGTGATATTAACCAGTCTCAATTACGATAACAAAAGCGATAATAAACACTTTGAAAGTGAGATTAATGGTATCGCTAAATTAGACACTATATCAGCTTGGTTAATTGAATATGGTAAAGAGTTTTTGTTTAAAGACTTCCCAATCGAGAACATAAAATAATAAGGGTTAACATGGCAAAGTTTAGCTTTCACAAAGAAGTATGGTTATTAAAAGAACCAAAATGGCTGTCCGATAGAGCGCTTGCTTGGGAACCTATAGAATTTCAGTTGCTATGTGAAGGTGTTAACAAAAATAGAATATCCGCAATGAAACGCTATTTCATTAAAGGAGAATGGACTGAAGGTTCTGAATATGCGCCTTCACTTGATACTAGAATGAGGTGGTGCCCAACTATTTCAACATCTTATTTTGATGAAATGGCCAGTGAAGCAAGAACACAATATGGAACAAAATACCTCAGGGAAACATTAGTTAGGTCGGTTTTAAAAGTGATGCCTGAAGAGTTTATGCCTTTAGAGGATTGGCATCGCCGCATAACACTGTTCCAGTGGGTGATCAATGATGAAGTTGAATATACTGATAAGCTAATAGCGCACAATTCCTTTCAAGTTAGGGCTTTTCCCCTTGAAACAAGTAAAGCTAATGGAAATGACTTTTCAAAGCTTTATCTTCACTGGGTTAGTGATTGGTTACATATGATTGATAGTAACCAATATCAAGGGTTTACCATTTTATTGCCTTTTTGGTTCACCTCTTTACGCCATATGGACGAGTCGATATTTGAATGGGATCAAAACGTAAAGACAATAAATCAGCTTTTTCTTTATATAAGGCACTTTATACCGGAACACGCATGCCACGCAGCATCCCAAGCAAAAAAAGAGTTTGTCACTGAATTTTTAAAGTGTGTTGAAAAGTATGGCTTCACTTTGGAAAGAATGGCTGAGTTATGGGAGGCAGCTCTTGAAGATAAAGAAGATGAATGGGTCGATAAAAGATTAAAAAAAGAATTTTCACTAACTTTAGATAATACAGAATCCGAATATAAACCTGCATTCTTTAGCTCTTTTATATCTAATTTTGATGAAGGTGAGGATCCAATTTCTCATATTTTTTATCAATTAAAGAAAAATGAGTTCTGTCTGCATGAATATGTACCTAAAGAAGTTAAGCTAGTCAATTTAGATAGTTTGCTATCAAAAGAGTTTAAGTCGGAAGTCGGACAAGGTGATGCTTACCATTACAGATTTGAAATGTCATCTAAATATATAGGCACTGATAGATCAATTTTGTTTTTGAATGTATTTATTTTAAATAAATCTCGTAGGGTTATAATTTCAGAAAGTTCGAGAGTTAGGAATGGTTTATGTAAATCTAGAGTGTTTAATGCAAATAGACTGTTTTTATTAGATTCATTGAGAACGGAAAGTAATCTTAATTTTGCCAGGTATCTTAACTATTCAAGGAGTGACGAGCCTAAATCAATACCCCCAGCCCCTGAAGACTATTTGTCATATCTTAAGCTAAAGATAATCCCCTTTATTGATAGTAATTATAGTATTTTTTTACACGGGGTATATGGCTTACTTCATGGCATAGATGATCAATTTAAATAAAAAATCATTAAAATAACATGGCCACATAAAATAACATGGCGGCAAAATAACATGGCCATATATGGACGCTCCCGGTGAGTCAAGACAATAGTCTGCCTACCGAAGGCTTTTGACCTTGGTTTTCTTCTAAACTATTCACACTTGCTGTTGTTATTGATGTCACTCATGTACCGCTTAAAGTGGTTGTACTGCCATATATACGGGCTTAACAGTGTAGCTGTGCCCCTAATGAATTCCGTACCACCACAATAACATGGCCACCCATTCTAAGTGGCTAAATGCAATAACATGGCCACCCATTCTAAGTGGCTAAATATTGTACTCCTTACTAGGCTTGAGTTATTGCTCATTACTTGGTGACTAAAGATGGCCAGACCTAGAAAAACACTCGTGAGTTTAGAAGATACGCCTTACTACCACTGTTGTTCGCGTGTGGTACGTAAGGCATTTTTGTGTGGGTTTGATAAGTCGACAGGCGAAAACTATGAACATCGCCG
>NZ_MCTY01000237.1:0-28466 GCF_002873635.1 Shewanella sp. 10N.286.52.B9 | reverse complement strand
ATTTATAATTATCTTTTTTAGGCAAAAAAAAACCTGTAAATCGCTTTACAGGTTTTCGGCTTAATGTAAAAAACTTTAATTAATTATCCTTCAACGCCTTTACTGGCAAGGAACTCATCATAAGTACCTTTAAAGTCATTGATGCCATCAGCAGTAATTTCAATGATGCGTGTTGCTAGTGACGATACAAATGCACGGTCATGAGACACAAACATTAATGTACCTTCATACAATTCTAATGCATTGTTTAATGACTCGATTGATTCCATGTCCATGTGGTTAGTTGGTTCATCAAGTAATAAGATATTTGGCTTTTGCATGATGAGCTTACCAAAGTACATACGACCCTTTTCACCACCAGATAACACTTTAACTGATTTTTTAATGTCGTCTGAGCCAAATAACATGCGGCCTAAGATGCCACGTACTGATTGGTCGTCATCTTCAGGTTTACGCCATTGGCTCATCCAGTCAAATAAGGTCATATCATTAGCAAAATCAGCTTCATGATCCTGCGCGTAATAACCAATGTTACTGTTTTCAGACCATTGAACCGTACCTGCATCTTGCGGGATGTCATGCACTAAAGTACGTAATAAGGTGGTTTTACCCACACCGTTATCACCTAAGATAGCAACACGCTCGCCAACTTCAACCATCAGGTCAAGTTTGCTGAATAATGGCTTATCAAAGCCTTTCGCTAATTGCTCAACCACTAAAGCATTACGGAATAATTTCTTTTCTTGCTCAAAACGAATGAACGGATTCACACGGCTTGAAGCCTTGATATCCTCAAGCTTAATCTTGTCAATTTGCTTAGCACGAGATGTTGCTTGCTTAGCTTTTGAAGCGTTAGCAGAGAATCGTGCTACGAAACCTTGTAGCTCAGCAATTTGGGCTTTTTTCTTAGCATTGTCAGATTGTAAACGCTCACGAGCTTGCTGGGCTGCCATCATGTATTCATCGTAGTTACCTGGGTAAACACGTAGTTCACCGTAATCGATGTCAGCCATATGGGTACAAACTGAGTTCAAGAAGTAACGGTCATGGGAAATAATCACCATGGTACTGTTACGTTGGTTAAGCATTTCTTGTAACCAGCGAATGGTGTCGATGTCCAAGTTGTTGGTTGGTTCGTCAAGTAGCAAAATATCTGGATCAGAGAACAAGGCTTGAGCCAAAAGTACACGCAGTTTAAAACCTGGTGCGATTTCACTCATTAGGCCAAAGTGCTGGTCTACACCAATACCTACGCCCATTAATAAATCACCAGCACGAGATTCAGCGGTATAACCGTCCATCTCAGCAAATTCCATTTCAAGCTCAGCGACTTTAATGCCGTCTTCTTCACTCATTTCTGCGAGTGAATAAATGCGGTCACGCTCTTGCTTCACTTCCCACAACTCTTTGTGGCCCATGATAACGGTATCAACCACTGAGAACTCTTCATAAGCAAATTGATCTTGATTCAATTTACCAAAACGTTCACCAGGATCGATTGATACATTACCGCTTGTTGGCTCAAGATCGCCAGTAAGGATCTTCATGAAGGTTGACTTACCACAACCGTTTGCACCAATTAGACCGTAGCGATTACCGCCACCGAATTTGACAGAGATATTTTCAAATAACGGCTTGCTGCCGAACTGCATGGTGATGTTGTTGCTGTATATCACGTAGGAGATTCCATTAGTTTTTGGACGAAAAATTGTCGCGATTATACATTATTCGACTCAAGCTTTACAGCCAGAATATTGATTGATTTATTTTTGCCTATTTGTCAGATTGTTGCAGTAGCTATACTCATGATTAACTCAAGATGTAATCTAAACTGAGCTAACGTTAGCCTTTCACAATTTCGATTAATCTTGTAATAAACAACTTAACTGATTCAGCCGTTTCAAACTTAAAAGCTAAACCATAGTGGCTTTCTTTTAAGCTTTTATGGCGACGAGTCGGGAAACGGGTCATCTGCGCATTATGGTGATAGTCATATTGTGCATGTACCCCGTCTAATGTGGCTAACTCACCAGAGAACACTTCAAAAGCCGGGCGAATAATGAGTACCGGAGTGTTGCTGTCAATATGTAAATACACCGGCTCTTTAAGCTTAGGCAGCATGTATTCGGTAACATTACTAATGGTGAAATTGGTACGGCAATCTAATTCATTTAATGCTGTGCGCATATCTTCTTGGCTAATAATCATTTCTTTTCGCTTGAGTAGTAAGGGCAATGACGCTAACTGTAATGCCAAATCAACAAAAAGCCTCGAAGTTTCGTTCGAGGCTTAGATATAAATCACTGACTTAGATTAAGTTTAACTGGGTTAAAATATAATCCAAACCACCAGTAATTGCTGCCACTTGGGCATCATTACATTCTTGGTCATTGACCAATGGGCTATCAGGATACACTTCAGTGGTGGTATTATAGTGATTGTTTGTCATCCCCGCACATAAGCCAAGCTTTTTAGTTGGGTAGTTAATGACCCCAAACTGCTCAATATCAACACCAATTAACTGACCATTATCATCTGGGGCAATATGGGTTACTTTGGCTACCGACTCAATAATCGCCTGTTGAAAGTCAGGAGTTGGATTTTCTGAGTCACCAACCAAATAAAAACCATCTGGAATAACGCCTTTTTCATAGTCTTTGCCATCACGAGCTGATAATGCGGGGCGAAATTCTAGCTCGTCAGTATCTGTGGTTTCATGCAAATCAATATGGGCATAAACGTCACCAAGGCTAGCTACAAATGCCATTAAATCTGCCGATTCATTGGCTGGGCTGTCAGCATAAAAAGAACGGTTTGGGTCCACTGCGTATGGGTTCCAGCGATTAATTGTTTCATAACCCCATGGGCTCACACACGGCGCTACCGCAATATTAAAGTATTGGCTGTAATGCTCAGCCTGAGTCGCTAAAAACTGAATCGCGCCATGTACGCCACTGGTTTCATAACCATGAACACCGCCAGTTACTAAGATAGTTTTTTTGCTGCTATCCCAATGTTTAGATTTAAATGCAAATAGCGGATATTTGTCGGCATCATAAGCTAGAGCACCATATTGCACTTGTTCAAAGCGTGAGGCTAAAGGCGCTAATTTTGTTAGCACTTCTTGTTGATAGCTACGTTTAATGGTTACTTGGGCAAGCCACTGGGCCTTTTCTTGTGCATTCCAAGGTTTGCCTGGGGTGCCAATGGGGAAACTTGACATAAAAAATACCTTATTTGCTGTCTTTCTCTTATTCATTGCTTTGAATCCTATCGCAATGTCAGCACAATTTCTATTTAAGTGGTGGTTCATTTTCGGATAACAGGGTGTTCGCAGCTAGGTAAATGATAACCACAAACGCCAGTAACAAAAAACTGCCATTAGGGCTAAATACCCATTGCCGCCAATAAAATAAGCTATCTACCTGTTGCGGTTATAACGCGAGGAGTTATTTATTGGTAAAGGTAAATTTGTTTTTAAGCCAACTAAGACTGGCAATTTGCTGTGTTTTCGTTAGGCCAAAGTAAATACAAACCCATGGGCAAATTAATAAAAACCAAGGTAATGCTGCTGTTGGTACGCCACTAAAAAAGAAATACAAAAAGCCGCCATACATGACGATAACCCCAATAATGCCCACCACTAACATGACTTTTTTCATCAAACTTTCTAAGCGTACAATATTCACAACTATCCTTACTGTCATTGAGCACTGCCGAGGTGCAGCTTTATTTCGATTGAAATAAACTAAGGCAAAAAATATAACCACAGGGTAACATTTTTAGAAACCCAGAAAAACTTATCTCTTTGCTTTTGTGCTCGCCTAAGCTGTAACCCGCCACCTAAATAAACCAATATAAATAAACGCTTATAATCTTGTGTGCGCATACTTGCGGTTCAAAAACAAAAAATCCCTACCAGAAAACCGGCAGGGATTAATACTATTAATGAGCCAATATTATTATCGCTACTGCGACTAATATTGTTATCGCTAATGCGACTAATATTGTTATCGCTAATGCGACTTAAAGGCGAATACCGCCATCAATTTCAAACACACGGCCATTAACGTAATCATTCTCAACGATAAATTTAACCGTTGATGCGATTTCTTCAGCTTGACCTAAACGCCCAACTGGCACCATTTTCTCCATTCGCTCTAGGGCTTCTGGTTTCATTGCTGCGGTCATTTCAGTGGCAATCACACCAGGTGCTACCGCTGCGCTACGGATATTATAACGGGCTAGTTCTTTCGCCCAACCTACGCTCATGGCAGCCACACCCGCTTTAGAAGCTGAGTAGTTAGACTGACCCATGTTGCCTGCTTTAGCGACACTTGAGATATTAATAATCACCCCAGGCTGCGCGGTTTCAATCATCACAGCCGCAGCTTCACGGCCACACAGGAAAGTACCGGTTAAGTTGACATTGATAACTGACTGGAATTGCTCATATGACATACGGTCAGTAACCTTGCCATCTTTTGCCTTAACCATTAAGCCATCACGCAAGATCCCAGCGTTGTTGATAAGAATATTAACCTGACCAAAATCTTCACGGATGAAATTAAACCCCGCCACCACATCTTCTTCATCGGTGATATCTAACGCATAGCCTTGCACTTCAGTACTTGCACCTAAATCAGCACAAGCACGTTCTAGCTTTTCTTGATCAACATCGATAAGTGCTAATCTTGCGCCTTGAGCGGCAAACTCTTGCGCCATAGCCAGACCTAACCCACCTGCACCGCCAGTAATGACAACAACTTTATCTTTAATTTCCATTAACTGGATCCTTTCTCTATTTATTTAGTGTTTTGCATACTCACATTCCGGCGCGGTTGAATGGCTCAACCAGCCTTCAAGCAGCTGTTATTTATCTTCATCTGCTTTAGCAAACTGTTCAAAAATACTTGAAAAATCACGGCGACCATTGCCTTGACGGGCATGGTTAACATATAAACTGCGCGCCAATGCCCCCATAGGAGTGCTGGAATTCGATGCCAGCGATGCTTGCTGTGACAAGCCTAAATCTTTCACCATCAAATCAACCATAAAGCCGCCCTGATAATCATTTGAAGAAGGCACATTGTCCATTACATCAGGGCACGGGTTGTATTTTTCGAGGGTCCAGTTGCCGCCGCTACTGACTTTCATGATATCAGATAACACTTTAGGGTCTAAACCATTATCAATACCTAGCTGCAAAGATTCACTGGTGCCGACCATTAATACTGATAACAGCATATTATTACAGATTTTGGCAATTTGGCCTGCGCCTGCCGCACCTGCATGAAAAATATTAGCCCCCATAACCGTTAATACTGTTTGCGCTTTATCATAGGCGTTATCACTGCCACCACAAATGAATGTTAGTGTGCCAGCGGCTGCGCCCGCTGTGCCGCCTGACACTGGCGCATCCATAAACTCAATGCCTTTGGCTGCAGCTTGTGCCCCAACCGTTTGCGCCGTGCCTGCATCTATGGTGGAGCAATCAATTAATATGGCATCTTTAGCGACCACATCCAGTAAGCCTTTGTTGTCATCATCGCCAATATATAAACTGTGTACATGCTTACCTGCAGGCAACATGGTAATGATATAATCTGCTGCTGCCGCTGCGCCGCAAGCGGTTTTTGCGCTTAACGCGCCCTGTTTAGTTAATGCCTCAACCGCCGCTGGTACTAAATCAAATACCGTGACTGTCATGCCTGCTTTAATTAAATTGGCTGCCATTGGGCCGCCCATATTACCTAAACCAATAAATGCTACTGTTGCCATGATAAATTCCTTTTAGATGTCTTTTAGCTAGATGCCTTTAACTTAGATGCCTTTTACTTAGATGCCTTTTAACGGATGGTCATCGGCTTGCCAAGGTGATGTCAGCAATTGGGTCACTGCTTCTGCGGTCACTTCACTTGCATGACTAAATCGCCATTGTGGATTGCGATCTTTATCAATGAGTAATGCCCTTACCCCTTCACAAAAATCGCCATAGGAGCAGCAATTGACGCTAATACCTAGCTCCCACTTAAAGCACTCTGCTAATGTTTTATTCGTACCTAAGTTGGCTTGAGCAAAAATTAAAAACCAACTTAATGGGCTACCTTTTAAAGCCGTTTTTTGAGCCCGTTTAAGCCAATCTAATTCAGTGTCTAAACTGGTGAGTTGATGATGCACCTCTTCAATTTCACCCGACATTAATTGATCAATCTCAGTTTGAAATTGCTCAAGTGGGCTTTGGCCTATTTTAGCTGTGGTATTTTGTTGCTGGGTATTTAACACCATACTTAGCTGCTGATGATTTAACTCAGCATCATCGCTCCAACTGACGTCAGCAAGGGCATCAAATAACGGCTGTTTATCATCGCTTGCTAAAAAGTGATTGCCCAGTCCAACATGCAAAGCATCGGCGGCGTTCATGTTATAAGCGGTTAAGCCTAAAAATAAGCCTAATTTACCCGGCATACGATTTAAGAAATAACTGCCGCCTACATCAGGGTACAAACCTATGGATATTTCAGGCATGGCAATGCGGCTTCGCTCTGTCACCACTCGGTGACTGCCACCCGCCATTAGCCCTAAACCGCCGCCCATAACAATGCCATCGCCCCACACCAGCACTGGTTTACCAAACTGATGTAGTAAATAATCTAATTGATACTCTTGGGTGAAAAAATCGCATGCTTCTGCAGTCATGGTATTAGGATTAGCAATCGATGCATGGTAAATCGCCCTGACATCACCGCCAGCGCAAAAGGCTTTATCCCCTGCGCCATCAAGCACAACAAAAGCAATATCATCATTTTGCTGCCAAGCAAGCAGCTGCTTGGTCATGGCATTGACCATGTCTAAATTCAAGGCATTTAAGGCCTTTTCAATATTAAGGGTTACCACCCCAATTGATTTACCAGACAGGGTCCCTAGAGTTTGAAATATTACATCTTGAGTCATTAGCTATTATTCCAATTCAGTATATTGTTTTACAGCTTATTAAGGCTTATTTTCCGGTAATCCAAGCTATCATTGCGACTAGGGTAAATACCCATGTTGGCTAATTTCATTAGCCAACATAAAGCGCTTGGCTAGTAACTGTTACAAAATAGCGTGCGCATTTTCATCTAGCAAACGACGAGCAATAATTAAGCGCATGATTTCATTAGTGCCTTCAAGAATTTGATGTACCCGCACATCTCTAAAATGACGCTCTAATGGGTACTCACGAATATAGCCATAACCGCCGTGAAGTTGCAGGGCGTTATCACACACTTGAAAACCAATGTCGGTAGCAAATCGTTTTGCCATTGCGCAGTAAGCTGTGGCTTCTGGATCTTTTGAATCTAATTTGAAAGCAGCTAAGCGCACCAACTGCCTTGCAGCGACTAACTCTGTCGCCATATCAGCTAACTTAAACTGTAATCCTTGAAATGCCGCAATGGGCTTACCAAACTGCTTACGTTCATTCATGTATTCTGTGGCACGGCTCAGCGCAGCTTGCGCTGTACCGATAGAACAAGTGGCGATATTAATACGACCGCCATCGAGGCCCTTCATGGCAAAAGTGAAACCTTGGCCTTCTTCACCGAGTAAATTAGCCACTGGCACGCGGACATTTTCAAAGGTTATTGAACGTGTTGGCTGGGCATTCCAGCCCATTTTGTCTTCGGCTTTACCATAGCTTACACCAGCAGTATCTGCTGGAATAGCTATAGCTGAAATACCTTTTGCGCCCGCTTCGCCTGTACGGCACATCACTACTAATAGCTCAGTTTCACCCGCACCAGAAATAAACACTTTTGAGCCATTAATGATGTAATCATCACCATCACGAACCGCTTTAGTCGCAAGTGATGCAGCGTCACTGCCTGCACCCGGCTCTGTTAGACAATATGATGCGAGTAATCGACCTGTGGTTAGACCTTCAGACCACTGCTGGCGCAATGTTTCACTACCCCAAGTGGTGACCATCCATGTGGCCATATTATGAATAGTCAACATGGCGGTAGTTGCTGTGCAGCCTTGTGATAACTCTTCAAAAATAATCGACGAATCTAATCGGCTTAGCCCCATTCCACCTTCTGACTCAGGCGAATACAAAGAGCAAAAACCTAGCTCGCCAGCCTTGTGAATTACATCCTTTGGAAAGTGATGCTCTTCATCCCATTTTGCGGCAAAGGGTGCCAGCTCATCTGCGGCAAATTGACGGGCTAATTCTGCGAATTGGCGTTGGTCTTCGGTTAAATTAAAGTCCATGGTGTTAATCCTTTTACTATGACTCTTTAGGTCATTTTATGGCTAAACAATCCTGTGCTTTTATGTGAGCGTGTTTGCAAAAACTGAGTGACTTTTGCAAACTGATTTTTACTAAATGCTTATAGCTAACCGCATTTTAGTTACACGCTATTTGGTTACACGCACAGTGATCATTAAGTGAGTCTTGTGGTTTGCTTGTCTGAATAATTAACTGGTCTTCTCCCATCAGAAGACCAGTACATTTACTTAAGATTGATGCTCATATTCGGGCCACTCACCACTTCGTCATCAAACCATCGTGAAGTGATGGTTTTAGTTTCAGTGTAAAAACGCACCGCTTGTTTACCGTAAGCGTGCTGATCGCCATAGAAACTGCCTTTCCAACCGGTAAATGAGAAGAATGGTAATGGCACAGGAATTGGCACGTTAATGCCCACTTGGCCCACTTCGATGTGGTGTTGATACTTACGCGCTGCACCGCCGGATGCGGTAAAAATTGAAGTGCCATTGCCATATGGGCTGTTATTGACTAACTCAATGGCGTCATCAAGGTTGTCAGCTTCCATGCAGCACAAAACAGGACCGAAGATCTCTTCTTTATAAATGCTCATATCGGTAGTGACTTTGTCGAACATGGTTGGACCAATCCAGTTACCTGACTCATAGCCCTCAACCGTAAAGTCGCTACCATCGAGTAAACAGTCCGCGCCTTCAGCTTTACCTTGGGCAATAAGCTTAAGTACACGCTCTTTGGCAGCGGGGCTAATAACTGGGCCATAGGCGGCATTGTCATCATTCCATAAACCTGGGCATACTTTTGCTAGTGCTTCTTTAAGCTCTGGGATCCACTCTTTAGCAGCGCCAACAAATACTGCCACTGAAATCGCCATACAACGTTGACCAGCAGCGCCAACTGATGCGCCAACCATGTTATTGATCACTTGCTGCTTATTAGCATCAGGCATGATCACGCAGTGGTTTTTCGCGCCAGCAAAGGCTTGAACACGCTTTAAGTTATCAGTACCCGTTTTGTAAATGTATTGCCCTACAGCCACAGAACCAACAAATGAAATCGCTTTAATGTCAGGATCTGCCAACAAAATATCCACCGCGGTTTTATCACCATGAATAAGCTGCAGCACGCCTTTGGGCGCGCCCGCTTCAACAAACAATTCAACTAAACGCTGCGGCGTCATTGGATCTTGTTCTGAAGGCTTTAAAATAAAGGTATTACCGCAAGCAATCGCTAACGGGAACATCCATAACGGGATCATCGCTGGGAAGTTAAACGGGGTAATACCCGCACACACCCCTAATGGCTGGGTGTAGCTATAAGTATCAATATTACGGGCAACATTCTCAACGGTTTCGCCCATTAACATTGAGGCGATATTACAAGCATGCTCTGCCACTTCAATACCACGCCAAACATCACCTTTTGCATCTTCAAAGGTTTTACCGGTTTCTTGGGCCAGAATAGTGGCGATTTCATCGTGATGCTCTTTTAAAAGGTGTTGATAACGGAGCATTACGCGAGCACGCTCTGACACAGGTACTTCTTTCCACGTAGTGAATGCTTGTTTTGCACTGTCTATGGCTTGATTAACTTCTGCAACCGTAGCAGCGTTAATATTGGCAATAACGCTGTTGTTAGCTGGGTTAGTAACATCAATGTTTTGACTACCTGTACCTTCGGTGAATTCACCGGCAATATAATGTTTAACTTGTATGGTCATCTTGCTTCCTAAATCCTGTTACAGATTATTGTTGAGCCCCAAAGCTCTTGAGTAATAATAAGCACCAACCAAGCTGTTATTGTTAGCATCACTCTATGATGATTATTTGCCATAGCCTTTACTGGTGCTTATTTGTTGTTAATAACGCCAACATCAAAAGTGACGCAATTAACAACGAGTCTTGTTAAATCTTAATCAATTACAACGAGGTTAAACTTCAATCGCCATAGCAGTTGCTTCGCCGCCGCCAATACATAATGACGCCACACCTTTAGCGGTGCCTTTAGCCAAACCTTTAGCTTGTAGCGCATGGATGAGGGTCACTAATACACGGGCGCCAGAACAACCAATTGGATGACCTAATGCACACGCTCCGCCATAGATGTTCACTTTATTGGCATCAAGTTGTAGCTCTTGGATTGCTAACATGGTCACCATGGCAAAGGCTTCGTTGATTTCAAATAAATCAACATCTGTTTTTGCCCAGTTAACCTTGTCGAATAATTTGTTCATCGCGCCCACTGGCGCTGTGGTAAACATTGATGGCTCTTGTGAGTGAGTGCTATGGCCTTTAATCGTGGCCATCACTTCCAAGCCTAATGACGCTGCCTTTTCTCGGGTCATTAGCATTACTGCTGCGGCGCCATCAGAAATCGAGCTTGAGTTGGCGGCGGTAATGGTGCCGTCTTTAGTAAAAGCGGGGCGCAATGTCGGGATTTTTTCAGGGCGGGCATTGCCAGGTTGCTCATCGGTATCAACGGTCACATCTCCACGGCGATTTGCAATGGTAATTGGCACAATTTCAGCTTTAAACGCACCTGAATCAATCGCTTTATTGGCTTTTTCAAGTGAGCTTAAGGCAAAGTTATCCATTTGCTCTCGGGTGAGGCCGAAATCATCTGCAGTTTTTTGCGCGAATGTGCCCATAGCGCCGCCAGTGTAGGCATCTTCTAATCCATCAAGAAACATATGGTCTAACACTTTGCCATGCCCCATACGCATACCGCCGCGCGCTTTATCAAGTAAATATGGCGCTTGACTCATACTTTCCATACCACCAGCAATAACCACTTCGCTGCTGCCAGACTTAATTGCATCATGAGCTAACATCACGGTTTTCATGCCTGAACCACAAACCTTATTCACGGTTGTTGCGCCAACACTCAAAGGTAGGTCAGCGCCCAATGTCGCTTGTCTTGCTGGCGCTTGACCTAAGCCTGCCGGTAATACACAACCCATAAACACTTCATCAATTAAATCAGTATTGATTTGAGTTTGATTGACTAAGCCTTTAATTGCATTGGCCGCTAAGGTTGGCGCTGGTACGGCTGATAGTGCGCCTTGAAAGCCCCCCATTGGGGTGCGTTTAGCTGCAACAATGACAATATCTTGGGGTGATTGGTCTGTACTCATAACTTCTCCGGTCTAAACTGCTGGTAAGTAAGCGGACAAAATCAGCAAAAATGTGATCTAGTTCAACTATAAAATAATAGTTACACTCTGACGTTTACGCTAACGTAAAGCAAGTGGTTTGAATGTGATTATCAATAGTGAATATTTTATGAGTGTCACTGAAGATTTACATCAAGCGTAAAGCCCTGATTTTAAATAGCTAAAATGTAATAAATCCCACTAAAAAAGTCATAGCCAGCGTTAAATTATCAAGGTGTTTTTGAGGAGATTTGCCATAAAAAAGGGCGATATCGAAAACGATATCGCCCTTTTTATTAATACTTGTAGCATGATGTTTGGCCGAATTTACGCCATATTTTGTTTAAACACCTTAATCAATCTGTGATTAGCTTTTCAATTCCCACGGCGTTCTTGCGCTCATATCTGATAAATCATAAGGCGTAAGCTGGTAAACATAGTAGTTAAGCCAGTTGCTCACTAACAAACTGCCATGACTGTGCCAGCGAGCAATGGGCTCTTGGCTTGGATCATTATCACGATAGTAGTTGCTCGGTATATTAGGGTTGATACCTAAGCCAACATCTCGCTGATATTCATCATTTAAAGTAGGTTTTTGATACTCAGGATGCCCCATCACAAACAGGTTACGATTATTGCGGCTAAGCACAATATAGGCCCCAGCTTCAGCAGATTCAGCTAGCACTTCAACATCAGAATGTTGGTGTAAATCGTTAATATTCACTTCAGCATAACGTGAATGCGGCGCAAAAAACTCATCATCAAAACCGCGTAGTAATGGATGCGGCTCGTTGGTACGACTATGGTTAAACACCCCCGAACGCTTTTGCTCAAGTAAACTGCGATTAATACCATATAAATGAAACAAACCTGCATGCGCCGCCCAGCATAGAAACAATACTGAAGTGACATGTTCTTGAGACCAATCAATAATTTCTTTAATGTGATCCCAATACACCACATCTTCAAAATCCAGCTGCCCAAGTGGCGCACCGGTAATAATTAACCCATCATAATTGTTCGTTTTAACCGCTTCAAAATCCCGATAAAAAGCATTCATATGATCGACAGAAGTATGCTTAGATGCTTTGTCATGAATACGCAATAGGTCAACATCCACTTGCAGCGGGGTATTACCTAATAAGCGCAATAGCTGGGTTTCGGTTTCAATTTTATTGGGCATTAAATTTAGAATTAATACCCGCATAGGTCGAATATCTTGATTTGCAGCGCGAGTTTCCGACATCACAAAGATATTTTCAGACTCTAAGATTTCAGCTGCAGGTAAATCATCTGGAATTCTAACCGGCATAAGAGCACCTTTTTAATACATAATAAATCGGTGCATAGGCATGATAAGCCTAACCACCAACTTTATTAACAATCACATTTATGGGCTGTGTCTCATTGACATCAATGCTATACGCTTGAGTATTGATAAACCACAGCTTGCCATTTACTTCTATTCGCGCCCCAATTGAGTAACTATGACCAACAATAAATTGGTCTGCAGCTATTTGAAACTCAAATGCTTGCGGCGCGTTCACTTGTTGGTACACTTTTTCAGCGATAACAATCGCTTTGGTATCTTGCAAAGACACATCCTTCACTTGCACCGTGAGTATTGCGTTGTCTGGCAATGCCATGCGCTCGCGATAACTCACATCACCACTTATAGACACTAAATGATCTACAGAGCTGCAGCCGAATAATCCGCCTAGCAGCATTAAAGAAATACATGCTTTGCTGATAAATGCTTTGATGATGTTCATATATCCTGTCCTTATAATACATTAAGACTTCTAGAAGTCTATACGTCTCATATTGAATAATATTCTTGCTTGTTATCCCTCGCAGTTGTTTTTATCATAGGCCATCATTTCGTCGTCTAAAAGCACATGACTACAGCAAACGCAATAATAGTGGGCGCTAGCTCACACCTTAGTAAAGAAATCGCCCGTCAATTAGCCGAGCAGAAAGTTTCTCTAGTGCTATTTGTACAAGATCCCGATGCCATGGCCGAGTTTGCCGCAAGCTTACCGACAAAAGTTGATGTGCTACCGTTAGATATTGAAAATCCAACAGCCATTATCAGCCAGCTTGAAAAAGTATGGTTAAGCCTTGAAGGCGCGCATTTAGTGTTAGTGAATACTGGACTTAATGGCTACAGTGAAGCACTGCCTTGGGAAATCGAACAAGATATCATTGACGTCAATGTGCGTGGTTTTGCCGCAATTTGTAATACCACCTTTCGATTAATGCGCGAGCAAGGCTATGGTCAAATTGCTGCAATCAACTCTATTGCCGGTTTACGTGGTGGCCCAAGTGTGGCTTATCATGCATCAAAAGCCTTTGCAGAAAATTACCTTGAAGGCTTAAGCATGCATGCACAGCGATTAAAGTTACCAATCACTATTACCGATATTCAGCTAGGCCTATTGGATAAAGCTGCAATGCAGAAAAGTAAACTGTGGTTGCCGCCATTGCCAAAAGTGGCTAAACAAATTGTCAGCGCGATGCAAAAAGGCAAGCGCAAAGTCTATGTCACTAAACGCTGGCGCTTAGTGGCTTGGTTAACCTTACTTTTACCTGAGTTTATTTATAATACTCGCCATTGGAAGGTTAAAAAGAAAAAGTAGCTTATTCCGTTATTAGCTCACATAAAAAAACAGGAGCCTAGCTCCTGTTTTTTTTGCTCTAAATATTTTTCAAATATTAGAAGGTGTAACCAATGCTGACCATGTATACCCATGGGTCAATATCAGTTTCAACTGAAATAGCATCTTCACCTAAATTGAATTTAACATCCGTTGAGATATCAGCGTACCAAACCGATGCATTTACTAACCAGTTATCATTAAATTGATAATCAAGCCCAACTTGTGCCGCTAAGCCCCAAGAGTTACTCATGCTTAAATCAGTTAGTGCGCCGTCTAAGTCATTGGTAAACTCGTTATCAAAAAAGTTAGTAAAGTTAACACCAACACCAATGTAAGGACGTAATTTAGATTGGCCATTACCAAAGTAATACTGCGCCACTAAGGTTGGTGGTAAATGCTTAGTTTCAGCAATTTTACCTAACTCACCAAGAGAAACATCATGACTAAAAGGAGTTGCTGCCAATAATTCTAAACCCCAATTATCAGTTAGCATGTAACCAAAGTTTAAGCCGACTTGGGTATTATCATCGACTGTAAACTCTGCAACATTAGCAACAACTGGACTAGACTCATTTGGCACAACCGCTACCGCACCAACACGAAAGATAAAATCACCAGCTTGATGAGCAACCGCAGCTGAAGAAACACCTGCAGATAATAAACTGGCAGCAACTAGACTAAGGGCTATTTTTTTATTCATTATGACAACTCCATGTGTACAACATAATTAGCGCTTTCGATAAACACCTTTAACAATTGCCGCTACACTGCCAGATAAAACCTTTAACAATCTTGATCCAGATCAACAAAGCTATTTACATCAAACTAGGTATAACGCTTTATTGACTTAGATCACATTTAGCTTGAACTTTGTCTACTAAGAAGCTTTTAAAATGCCAGTTTAACTGATGAAAACGTTGATTTTTTAACCAGGCACTTTCATGAGCAAAGCATGAGCCTGATATTAACTAAGCAATAACTATTTACCTTTTTGTAACATTTAATAGCGGTATTGCTTGTTAATCAATCCTATAAAAATTCTGCCTATTAAAGCCTGTCTATAAAAAGACTCATAAAATAAACGCCGCTGCCAATGATTAAAAGATAACCCCCCCTCAATTGTTGTTACAAAGGTGCTACCCTTGAACAAAATACCTTTACCTTTGTTTATAGGCTGTAATTATCTTTCAATGACACAAATATGGATAACATCACTGTTTAGCCTCACGCTGTTTATTGCAGCTGATTTAGCTGCATCACAGCCCAAGGACATCGCTAATGCTATCTTTGATAATGAGCCCATCTCTGATGATAAGCCTACCTCTGAAAAGACCATCACCGACAAAAAATCACCTTTGAATGAAACCCAGTCAGATGATGAAGTCGAGCCATCAGCTTGTTATAGCCGTTCACAAACTGATGAGAAAATTGATAAGGCTTTTGATTATCTCAACACCAAATTCTGCCAACCGGCCATTTGGTTTGACAGCTTCTTTGTCGATGATCGCATTGAAGATGATGCCAGAGCTGGCACGATTGTCCGTTGGTATAATGATTTTTCCTATTATGAAAAAGAAGGTTTTAAATATCATGCTAACGTCAATGCGCGGGTTAATTTACCTGGAGTCACTAAAAAGCTAAAACTCATTTTTGATTCAACTGGAGAAGATGATCCATTTTCATTTATACGCAGCCCTGACGATAACAACGACAGGGAATTTAGCTTACGCTATGACTGGCTAGCTCGAAATAGAAGTAGTTTTAATATAAAGCTCAGTTTTAAGCCTAAAATCGAAGCTCGTTATCGCTATACCTATCCTATTTCAGAAAATACCATCAGCCGCATCACCCAAAAGCTGTATCAAGAGAAAAATCTCACTGGTGAGTCTACTGAATTCGATATTGAACACTCTTTTAACGATGATTTTTTATTGCGCTGGAGTGCTGCGTTCCAATATGAAACTAACGATAATGGTTGGGAGCTAGGCTCAGGTCTGCAGTTATATCAATATATCAGTGATAAACAAGCCATTAGTTATCAAGCCCACATACACGGCGTCGACCAGCCCTATAAATATATTGATAGTGCAAAAATTGGCTTAACTTACCGACAAAACTTTGTCCGAGATTGGTTGTTTTTTGCCATCACGCCTGAATATACTTGGACTAAAGAAGATGATGAAGTGCGCATCAATCAAGTGGTGCTAACCTTTACCATAGAGTTTTTATTTCAAAATATTTAACTCTATGCCGATTAGCTAAACCACCGCCAAGAGGACAAGATGATGAATGAAAAATTTATAAAATTTGATGTGTTTGGTAAGTCCATGTCAATTAAGCGCCAAGATAGACAAAGTGATCAGCCCCGATGGCTACTGTTTCGTGATTCAGGCACCGGGCTTAGATCGCGCATCCATGAGGTCATCATTCCACCTGAGCTTAAAGAAACAGAGCTTGCAGGTTATCTTGATGATATTTTCCATGAAAATGCCACTGCAAAACATTCACAAGTGTTAAAGCTGACATAAAAAAATGACATAAAAATGACATAAAAGGTGCAGCTAAAGGCTATAACTTAAACTCAAGAGCTAATTGACTAGTGATAAATGACAAGGGGTTACGGGGAGGTTAGAGCTCAAGTGAAAGCTTAGGATATTGCTTAAACCAAGGTTTACTGGCAACACGCTCCATAAACACATGTTTATCGGCATTGGGGTTATAGCTCACCGATAGGCTAAATAGGTTTTCATAACCAAATAATGCCTTTAGCACTAACTTGCCATCATTATCCAGTTTTACCGCTACCGCTGTTTGTTGCTCAGGCCAATAACACATCGCATCAAGGGTTGATGTATAGGCTGGGTGATGATTCCTTTTATGCATTCTGGCTTGGTTTTTCACCGACCAAGGCAGTTTTATCCGCTCAGATAATGCTTTTTCGATTAACTTATCACGATAGGCACTGGTTTGTTTGCTGCAATAATAAATCACATCAATATCAGTTAACGCACTGGGCGCTATTTGATGCTGTTTATCCCACACTAAATTACGCACAAATCCTGCAGCAATGTACCAATCTGTAATATTAAGCTCAGTAAAAAGCGCTGCAACTTGCTGCAAGGCACTAATGCGCATCTTGTCTGCTACAATCCAATTTTTTAACTGAGCTTCATAGTCCATATTTTACTCGAGCTTATCTAAAAAATGCTGGGTTAACTGACATCATCTTGCTGCTCAGGCGCAGCTGCAGCAAAGGCTGGGTGAGCCTGACATGTGTGCCAAATCCGCACAATATTAGGGTATGCAGATAAATCTACGTTGAAGCGATAGGCATTGTAAACCTGAGGGATAAGACAAATATCTGCCAAGCTTGGACTGTCGCCAAAACTAAATTTACCAGAGTGAACAGCTAATTGCTTTTCTAGCGCCGCAAAACCTAAATGGATCCAATGATGATACCAGTTCATTTTGTCTTCTTCAGATACGCCCATGTCTTTAACGAGATACTGTAATACCCGTAAGTTGTCCAGTGGGTGAACTTCACAAGCGATCAATTGCGCCATGGCACGCACTACGGCTCTATTTTTAGCCCCTTGTGGCAATAAACTATATTGCGGATATTGCTCTTCTAAATACTCAATAATTGCCAATGACTGGGTTAAATTAAACTCTCCATGGTCATCTTCATCAACCAATGCCGGAACCAAATGCTGTGGGTTCAATTGGGCAAACATATCACTATGCTGCTCACCGCCATTTTTGACTAAATGCACTGAAATTTGCTCTGCATCCAGCTGCTTAAGATTAAGCGCGATACGCACCCGATATGCCGCACTGGAGCGCCAATAACCATATAATTTCATTGTATATCCTTATCAAATTAACTGAGTTAGCATTGATGATATAAAAAAAGCAATAACGTTAGACGCTATTGCTTTTTATCACAGCAAACACTTATTTAAGCTTTGTATTCAACCACTTTTTGATCGATAGAACCAAAGATTGAGTTATCTTGATCATCAAACATTTCAATTCTTACTGTATCGCCAAAACGCATAAATGGCGTTGAAGCTTTACCGTCTGCAATGATTTCTAGCATGCGTTTTTCAGCTAAACAGCTAGAACCGGCACTGCGATCATAATTTGAAATAGTACCAGAACCAATCACAGCTCCCGCTGCCAATGGACGGGTCTTAGCAACATGAGCGACCAATTGACTAAAGTTAAACGTCATATCTACGCCCGCATTAGGACGACCAAATAAATCACCATTTAAATGAGTTACCAATGGTAAGTGCACTTTGCTATCTTGCCATCTGTCACCTAATTCATCAGGGGTAATCGCCACTGGCGAAAACGCACTTGAAGGCTTTGATTGGAAAAAGCCAAACCCTTTCGCTAACTCCCCAGGTATAAGATTACGTAACGATACGTCATTCACTAGCATCAATAATTTGATGTGCTGGGCAGCGTTATCTGCATCTACGCCCATTTTAACGTCGTCAGTGACCACTGCGATTTCTGACTCGAAATCAATACCGTACTCTTCACTGGCCATTTCAATATCGGCTTTTGGCGCGATAAAGCAATCTGAGCCACCTTGATATACTAATGGATCAGTCCAAAACGTTGCTGGCATTTCTGCGCCGCGGGCTTTACGAACCAATTCAACGTGGTTGACGTATGCACTGCCATCAGCCCATTGATATGCACGAGGCAATGGCGATAAACATTTAGCTTCATCAAAATCAACGGCGTTGTCCATCATACCGGCATTTAATGCTTCATATAATTCTTGTAATTGCGGGTTTAATAAATCCCAAGCATCTAATAATTGCTGCATAGTATGCGCAATAGCAGGTACGGCAACGGCTTTGGTTAAATCTTTACTGACTAACATCAGTTGGCCATCACGGCGACCGTTGTTATAACTTGCAAGTTTCATTTTGACTCCTAGATGGGTACAAATAATGTTGCTACTACTCAAGACAATGTGATTACAAGACGTGCTAACAGGCTTGGCAATTCGATTAAATCAAATATGCTACCTGTAAAGCGCCTATGCTGAGTAATAACAACTAAAATAGCGTTGTTAACGATACAAATACCCTAAGCTTAACCGAATTAATATAGCGTGAGATAAATCACACTTTGTTTGCTTGAGAGTTAAATTGTAAAGGTTTCAATACAGAATGAGATCCCAGTATCAGAATGCGGATCTCAGGCTGGTAAACCTCAAAATGCCAGTGGCTTACTGACATTTTGATGGCATGAATTCGTTACACTAAAAATAACCGCTACGATTAATTAACGTTTTTTAGATATTTTGTAGTCGCGCAGCTTGTTAGCAATAGCGGTGTGAGAAACCCCCAGCTTTTTAGCTAATTGACGGGTACTTGGATAAGCTGGATATAAGCGCCTTAATAAGCTTGCCTCATATTCTTTCATGGCTTGATCTAAGCTGCCTTCAAACTCTTCATCAAAGTAGCCAAAGCCTTCAGCATAAGAAGGTAACTTAAGTTGCTCAACGGTTAGTTCTGCCGAGCCATCCCACATCGATACCGCTCTAAAAATAGCGTTTTTAAGCTGACGCACATTACCTGGCCAGGCATAGGTGAACAAGTAGTCCCGACATGATGCTGAAATACGTCGTAATGGACTCGATAACTGCTGGCTATAATGCTCTAAAAACATTTCAGTGAGCGGAATAACATCCACTTTACGTTCACGGAGCGACGGCATGTGATAACTAAGTACATGAATGCGATAGTAAAGATCTTCTCTGAATTCACCTGATTGGCACAGTTCTGCCAAGTTCTTTTGGGTAGAACAAATTATACGTACATCAGCGCGCACTTCTTCATCGCCGCCAATGCGTCTAAAAGTGCCATCTTGTAGTAAACGCAATAGTTTTACTTGAGCAGCTTTTGACATTTCGGCAATTTCATCTAAGAAAACAGTGCCACCTTTCGCCTCTTCAAACAAGCCACGTTTTACCACTTGGCCATTTGACACAAAGCCAAACAATTCTTCTTCTGCCACGCTATCTGGTAATGCAGCGCAGTTAATAGCAATAAAGGCGTGCTCTCGGCGCATACTGGCATCATGGCTCGCTTTGGCCATCAACTCTTTACCAGTACCCGTTTCACCAGTTATTAATAACGGTGCATCCAGTTGGGCCATACGTTTGGCTTGTTTAAGCACATCTTTCATTTTATCGCTAACGGCCAACACATTATCAAAGCCTGTGGTTTGATTTTGCAGCGCATTAAATTGCTTACCGACACGGGCTGGTGATTTTAGCGACACCACCGCGCCCGCTAAAATACTGGCATTGTTTTCATCAGGTAAATAGATAGGCAGCATTTCGGCTAAATATTCATTATTACCAATTTGCACCCGAGTGGCTTGCGCTAATACAGGGGCTTCAGTTAACCAGCGAGAAAAGTTAAATCCTTGCACCCAATGATTAAGCGATTCATCAATCACTTCATGCTCTTGCATATTAAGGGTTAATAATGCGGATTCATTAACAATACGAATACGGCCTTTAGCATTAATTGAAAAAACGGAGTCTGGCAGGGTTTGTAATAAGGTTTTGAGCGCGTAATGTTCTTGCTCGGAGGGCATAAACGATACGGTACGAACATCATGGACGCTTTCTACTTTGCGAATTAAAGGCATTAATTCACTTAAGGTTTCAAAGCCAATTTCGGCAAACTGTAGGTACAAAAAGCCTCTATTGCTGGCATCAATTGCAATTAAGTTAATGCCATAGTTTTCTAGCACTTCTAGAATATCTTTCGCAAGGCCGATACGATCTAAACAACTGACTTCCAAACGCATAAACAACTATTCCCTATTATATTGTTTTCTGGAATATCCGAGGACTCGATTCTGACCATGTCAGGGTGCCCTTCTTAATTTGTGAGCGATACGTTAAAAGGTTATCGGGCGCGTGGCAAGTGTTGTTTACAGCATAATTGTAACAGAGGACGTGCTAAAACAGGTTACGTTAACGTAACCTGCTGATATAATTAACTAAGATTTTAGTTAATTAACTGGTCGGTTTTCGCCGCCATAATGAAATCATTCTTATGAAGACCTTTAATGGAATGTGACCACCAAGTCACTGTCACTTTGCCCCATTCAGTTAAGATCCCCGGATGGTGAAAATCAGCTTCAGCAACATCAGCGAGTTTATTGGTGAATTCCATCGCCAGTTTGAAGTTTTTAAACTTAAAAACTCGCTCTAATTGATTAATACCATCACGGTTTTCAACGGTCCACTGGGGTACCATTTGACTAAATTCAACCAGCTCTTGCTCGGTTACTTTTGGGGCATCTATTTGGCAAGCCTCACATTTTAGTTCGGATAAATCTGACATAACAGCTCCTGTATTATCACACTAGTTTAATCTAGTGTTTATATTATTAATGTATAAATGAATGACTAGTTTTAACGAGTCCCTAAACGGCTATTGGGTTGGGTTTTGGGGCAAATTTAGCCGCAAACAAACCTAGCTGCCGTGCTTTAGCGACTTCAGCCATAATATCCATTCGAGTGATTTCATCTAAAAAGTCGATATTGTCGATAACGTAATAAATCGGCTGCATAATATCTATTCGATATGGGGTTCTCAGCACATCCAGTAGCTCAAAAGGCTTACGCTCCGGTTTATCACTTAATGCGTATAAGGTTTCACCTGGCGAGCTTAATATACCGCCACCATAGATATTAAGTTGATCATCTTTGGCTTTCATTAAACCAAACTCGACCGTAAACCAATATAATCTCGCTAAAAACACCCGTTCTTCTTTAGATGCCGCCAAACCTAATTGGCCATAAATATGCGAAAAATGTGCAAATGACGGATTGGTTAATAACGGGCAATGACCAAATATTTCATGAAAAATATCAGGTTCTTGTAGGTAGTCGAACTCTTCTTTTGAGCGAATAAAGGTCGCCACAGGAAACTGCTTATTGGCCAACAATTCAAAAAATTTACCGAATGAAATAAGTGCCGGCACACCTGAAGTTTGCCAGCCTGTAGATGCAAGTAACACCTTATCGATTTCTTTTAATTGCGGTACCCGATTCGTGGGCATAGCTAAAGCATCAAGGCCATGCATATATGCCTCGCAAGCTCTGCCTGGCATATTGTTCACTTGGCGCTGATATAACTGATGCCAAATGTCATGTTCTTCATCAGTATATTGGATGTAACCCTGACTATCAGGGATCTTCGCGGTGTAATTTGTTACTTTGCTCATAAGTGCCACTTTACGTAAACTTCACTCCCTTCATAGTGTGCTAAGGATCACATTTTGTTAACTGCTTGGGGTTTTATTCTTCAGTGATTTGACAGTACAATTCGTAAACAAAACGCTACATTAGCAGTTTCTACTAAACTTAACTTAATAAAATTAGTCATATAAACTGCCACCTTTAAATTACAAAGTGGCCAACAACTTATCTCCCGATTCTGTCTTAAGTCAATGGATAAAACTTTTAAGCTTTAAACAGGTTAAAGCTTGATACCTTTTTTAGTGAGCTTGATAACTTAAGTAGAATAAAATCCAAGCAATTAACTCGCTTTACTTTGGCGCTATAGTTAAACTTTTAAGTAGACTGTCATTTTTGCATTCAATTTTATGTCATCCACAGTTAAGGACATTTCATGGCAATTTTAGTCACTGGCGGAGCCGGATATATAGGAAGCCACACTGTAGTTGAACTGTTAAATGCTAATCAACAGGTTATCATTGTCGATAATTTATCCAACGCCAATGTCATCGCCTTATCTCGCATTGAACAAATTACCGGTAAAAGCTGCATTTTTTATCAAGGCAGTGTGCTAAATAAAGCGCTATTACATAAAATATTTACTGATCATGTCATTGAATCAGTAATTCATTTTGCTGGTTTAAAAGCGGTGGCTGATTCAGTGTGTAAGCCATTGCAGTATTATGAAACTAATGTCACCGGCACAATAATTTTGTGCCAAGTCATGGCGGAACATCAGGTGAAAAAGTTAGTTTTTAGCTCTTCAGCTACGGTATACGGCATCCCTGATGGCTTGCCTATTAAAGAAACCGATTCAACCGGAGCCACGAACCCTTATGGCCAGTCAAAGCTGATGGTGGAACAACTACTGGCTGACTTACATACTGCTGATAATCAATGGGATATCACTATTTTACGCTACTTCAACCCAGTTGGTGCTCACCCAAGCGGATTGATCGGTGAAGATCCTAGCGATATTCCGAATAATCTTATGCCTTATATATGCCAAGTGGCTGTGGGCAAGCTAAAAGAATTACAGGTGTTTGGTAATGATTATCTTACCCCTGACGGCACAGGTGTACGAGATTACATCCATGTGGTTGATTTAGCCCAAGGCCACCTAAAAGCATTAGCTAAGCTCAACAGTAATTCAGGCATTACCACCTACAATTTAGGCACAGGCCGTGGATACAGCGTTATCGAAATTATTAATACCTTTGAGCAAATAACCGGTAAAGCGATACCCTATTGCTTTAGTGCTCGTAGAGAGGGCGATCTTGCGGCATACTTTGCTGACGTGTCTCAGGCGAAAACGGCATTAGATTGGCACGCTGAGCTGTCCCTTGAAACCATGGTTGAATCTAGCTGGCATTGGCAATCTAAAAATCCTGACGGCTACCGAAGTTAAGGGGTTAGTTGACATAGCTTTTTGAGCCTATTTATTTAAGCCCTGTAGATATTTACTGGCTAACTTTAGTCTCATTAATGTTAGCCTTGTTATTGTTAGCCAAAAATAGTGGAAGAAGTATGAGTCAGTCAGTCAATCACAGCCGCAGAAACCTATTTCGCAGACGTAAAATTGATGCCCAAAGACCGCCTTGGGTTAAGTCTGATATTGAGTTCACTGACGAATGTACTCGCTGTAATGCTTGCATCGATGCCTGCGAAACTAAGGTAATCATTAAAGGTGATGGTGGTTTTCCTGAAATATCATTCACAAACGACGAGTGCACATTCTGTCAGCAATGCGCCACAGTATGCAAAGAGCCCATTTTTGATCTTTCTCAACTCACGCCTTGGAACATAAAAGCCGGCGTCAATGACAGCTGTTTAACCTATCAAGGCGTATGGTGTCAAAGCTGTAAAGATGCCTGCGATCCCGCAGCAATAAGCTTTAAGATGGCCATTGGCCAAGTACCCAAACCTATGATTGATCTTGAGGCTTGTACAGGCTGCGGCGCTTGTGTTGCCCCCTGCCCATCAGCTTCTATCAGTGTCATTGAGCTTAACGTTACGAGTTAATGCTGTTTTAGCTAAGCTGTATCAATAAACTGTGTCAATAAGTCTTGGTAGTCAAAAAAGTCTTAATAGTCAAAATTTAATTGTTTTTTTTGCGATTAATTGTCGCTATATTAAATGTTAAATACTAACAACAAAATAAATTTAACCGCATAATTATCCTGGTCATTGCGGTCAAAAATGCATAAAGAGAGCGAATATGTTTAGTAAAAAAAGTCCCACAAGTAACCTGAGTTTTATTGCCAATGATTGTGAATTAAGCGGTAATATCAAAGTTAACGGCGACGTACTTATTGCAGGGAAAGTTGATGGCGAAATTCGCGCTTCTGGTAACATAACGGTTGAAGCTACTGGGGTTGTCACCGGTGGTGTTGTTTGTGTGGAAGCGACGGTTTCTGGCTTAATGACAGGTAATATTAATTGCGAAAAACTCACCATTACCAATACCGGAACTTTTGATGGTGAAGTATATAGTAAGCGTATGGAAATTTTAGATAACGGCCAGTTCCTTGGTTATCGAAAAGCTTACGATAAACAAAGCAAAGCATTAGAAAATAATGAAAAATTGGTTTCCACTGTTGAAACTGAAAAAGAAAAGCCTCAACTCACTGCAGCTGTATCGGCATAGTCAATTTCAGCGTTTGGCTTATCCTTCATGAATATTTAAAACGAATGCCAAACATCGACGTTTGGCATTCGTTCAATAAGTTATTATTTAATAATTAAACACATCTCTTTTTGTAAGCACTTTTAATTAGCGCTTTGGCTATAAGTTAGCAATATCTACAAATAATCGCTTTAGGGCTTAATAGATTGCTGCTGCCATTGCCGCAGTAAGCTGACAAACTCCGCTGGCGCTCTATCTAGGCTATCAATAGATAAATAAAGGTGAAACCCGAGTTGAGCATCTAAGGTTTGGCAGCGATGGCCAAACATGGCTAATACGCCACGATAACGCTCACCATTAACCACTAATGGGGTAAATTCAGCGCCGACATAGGTTTCAAGGCTTTGTAAGTCTTCATCTTGAGTCGCTGCTGTCATGAGTAACGGCCGCTGCTCAGTCAATAACCCGGTGGCTAACCTTGGGGAGATACAATCTAAAATCGGATTGATGTGTTTGAGTTTAATGCCAATATACGGCAGTTCAATTAACTCAAGATTTTGGGTCACCCGTGACACGTCAATACGCTGCACATTATCCCAAGCTACGTGCACTGTGCCGCGGCCATGATAATAATCAAATCCTGCTGCAGATAATTTAAAACTGGCTTTCGGCTGATTTATTTTGGCAACACCTAGTACCAGCCCTACACTGCCAACGGCAAAAAACACCATACCGACACCAAATAGGCTTTTGTTGTTGATAAATAATATCAAGCTGATAAATACCGCAATGCCACCAGCAATGGTTAAACTAATGCCGTTGCGCTTATTATGCGGCGCGATAAACAATGGCTCTGAGCGCTCATGTTGGCTGGGATCAGACATCAGTTAATAATCCTTTTATGGTTAGCCATAACATGCCCACATACTCGTGAATTGCACGCTGGGATATATACAGATTTTCAGCACTAAAGCGCCACCAATAACCCGGTGAGCTGATAAAATTAGTCGGCGCGGCGATGGGATTTAAATCAAGTGTGGTAAAAATCTTCATTGAGCGCGGCATATGGGTCGCAGAGGTAACCAATATAAAAGGCTTATTGGCAATTAACTCAGCCATAGATTTAGCTTCTTCAATGGTATCTAGCGCATCAGCAAACGTCACTATTTGGCTTGCTTGCACGCCCAGCTCAATCGCCGCTTGCTGCATAATTTCAGCATGGGGGGTTGGCGTTAAGCCGCCACTCCAACCACTGACCACCAACTGGCAACGATTATCTGCAAGTTTTAGCTGCCTTACGCCTTCTGATAATCTTGCTAATGCTGTCGATGATAACTGCTGCACCGCAGCTCGATTAGCATTTTCAGTGTGACCTGAACCCAGCACCATCACATAACAGGCTTGCTGCGCATTAGCGACAGTACCCGATTGATAAACGAGGGTTAACGGGGAGTTATTCACTGGGTATTGAGACTCTAAACTGGCTGCTAACCCTGCACTAAATTGCGAATTACTCAGTAGCAATAAAATAGCGAAAGCCGCGATTAAAGCGCTTTGCCCTAAGGTTTTCAATCGCTGGGATTGGCTGCGGAACACAAATATCGCCAATAACAGCAGTAATAATGTCAGCGGAATAGGCATAACCAATTGAGATAAGATTTTTTTAAGCCAAAACATCGAGATACCCAGTTTTTAATGAAACGATATTTTAGCTTGTCGCAGCCAAGATTACTATTTGAAGCGCAAGCAATCTGCAATTAAGCCTGCGTGTTGGCTTAAGGGAATGTCGCCTTAAATTAGAGTTTGAAACGTTTATCGACTTAAAACTGCATTAACTTGTAATCAGTAAGGCCGCAAAACACAATAAAGATTGAAATTTTTGCTTTACCGCATGACGCCACAGCGAACAATAAAGACAATAAAGACAATAAAGACAATAAAGACCGAAACTCACTTTTGGACAAGAACGTTTTAGCGAATATTCTAAATTAGAATCTCATGGATAATCTCACGTATTGCAAGCCTCTAATCAAGTGGCCAGTTTAAGTAATCCACTACAATCCATTTTCTAAATAATTATGAATAAAACCCATTGACCAGCATGACTAATCCGCAGGACTTGCTACCGAGGACTTTTGTAAGGTCCAGGTACCATCTTTATTATCAATCCACTCAATGACATCACCATCTTGCCATTTTAGGTCTGCAAGATATTCATCAGGTAATCTGAAAAAAGCCTCTCCATCTTCGGTTCTTTCGATTTCGACTTTCATTGTATTCCCTCTCTGGTAATTCCTTAGTCCTTTAGATACCTTGGCTCATTAATAAAATTTGGTCAACTGACACATTGTAAGTGGGTCGCTGATAGATCATGTAAAACGAAAAGGGGCAGATATGTGTTACGTCCCTAACCCACTTTTGGACAAAAACTCGTTAGAGTTATAACTCTTAAAGTGATGAGTCTCATTAGGGAAAGTATGGCAACCGAGACTGTAACTAATTTTTTGTAACTGCCCCTCACCATATCTTGTGCCGGAGTCTAGATACCTCCGGCAATCCGATTAGTGTTTAATTCGATCCAGCAGAGCTTTTATTTCATTAATGACCATTTCTGGTTCATCATTTTGTGGATAATGATAGCTTTTATCAGTCAAGACTATTTTACCTTTCGGAAAACTAAGTACCCAATCTGAATGCAATTGTCCCCACATCGTGCGAGCTTTATCGTTGAAAAATAGCACTGGAGGATTTTGATACTTTTTAACTGACGCAATGACTGTAACCGGAATATTAGGAATCTCAGGGTAATCAGGAAGTGGGCGTTTTGACCAAAAATCGAGATACTGGTTAGACATGCCATTTGCTTGGTCATCTAATTTTATTTGAGCGATTTCCTTCTCTGCTTTTTCCAAATCGATTTTTCTCATAATATCAACATCATGCTCAGAGGCAGGCTCAATCAACATTAATCCAGAAACCCATTCAGGATAGGTTGCAGAAAATCGTCTGGCAATATAAGCACCATATGAATGCGCAACATAAACTACTGGTTTTTTAATGTTTAAAACTTCAAGCAATAAACGAGCTTCCTCCGCATACTCTTCAGAGCTATAGTTTTTTCTGACTTTTTGCGAGCCACCATTACCTATCCGTGAATAGCGAATAACGCGGGTATCTTTAGCAAGTTTTTCAAATATAGGTTCCCAATCTGATAGCCCAGCAGTCCCACCTGCTTCTAGGAAAACAGTCTTTGAACCATTTCCTGCAATTTCGTATTCAACGTCATAACCGTTAACTTTTATAAAATTTGGTTTGGCTATAGCTTCACCAGCAATAAAAAAAACGATAAACAAAAAAACAAATCTCACGGGTTCTCCTTGAAGCACTAAATCTCGCATAGTGCGCACTTGAAACCAATTATTTAAGCCTCGCTTTAGCAAAGCTATTGATTAAAAAAAATTACAAAGCCACCC
>NZ_MCTY01000236.1:0-12389 GCF_002873635.1 Shewanella sp. 10N.286.52.B9 | reverse complement strand
GTTTCAGTTTTCACTTCAACTGCTGGCGTTTCAGTTTTTACTTCAACTGCTGGCGTTTCAGTTTTAACTTCAACTGCTGGCGTTTCAGTTTTCACTTCAACTGCTGGGGTTTCAGTTTTAACTTCAACCGCTGGGGTTTCAGTTTTAACTTCAACCGCTGGCGTTTCAATTTTAACTTCTACTGCAGGTGTTTCGGCTTTAACTTCGACAGCTGGCGTTTCTACAGTAGGTGCAGCTTTAGCTTCGTTAGCTTGCTCTGCATCAAGTTGTTTTTCTAGCTCATCAACAGATGTAAATACAGCAGGGCTTGACGAGGTATCATCTTCATCACGACGACGACGTTGACCCGCTGCACGAAGGTGGCGAGGGCTACGACGGCTACGGCGCTGTCCTTCACGCTTGTCATCAGCATCTTCATTTACGGTTTCAGAAGCATCTTGAGTTGCAGTGATTTCTTCTGCAGATGTTGTGTTAGCAACAGCGGTTTCAGTAACAGGCGCCTGAACCGGTGCTTGCGCTTCAACTGGCGTTTCAGCTTCTACTTTAATGTCAGTTTCAGTGCTAACGTCTTTAGTCACTGGAACAGTAGCCTTAGCTTCAGATTTAGCTGAATCATTTTTAGTGATAACTTCAGCGTCTTTTCTTGGGCGGCGAGTACGGGCAGGTTTTGAATCCTGTTTGGTCTCTGGCTTAGCTTTAGGTTCAACTGCAACTTCAACCTGTGAAGTGGTGGTTTCCGCTAATTTAGCTTCGTTTTGCTCATTTTCAATTCGCACTTTACGACGCATGTTACGACGTTGACGACGCTCTCTCGCTGCTTCTTGCTTAGGCGATTTCTCAGCATCTTGACGTGGTTTTTCTGTCTTCGCTTTTGGCTCTGCTTTAGTTGGACGCTTATCAAGTTGTTCTTTATTAGCTACATCTCTGTCCGACTTTTTATTGCGCGCTTTATTATCACGACCTTTATTATCAGCGTCGTTGCGAGTATTACGGCGGTTGTCATTTCGAGAATCGTTACGACGACTGTCATTACGAGAGTCGTTACGACGATTACGACGGTTGTTTTGTGCTTCTTTACGGTTCTTATCAGCAGATTTAGTTTCAGTTTTAACTGGCTCTGGTGAGGCGAATAAACCACTAATAGCAGCAACAATTTTTGAGAAGAACCCAGGCTCTGCAGGCGCAGCCGGTTTGGCTACTGCAGCAGGTTTAGCTGCAGTTGTAGCTGCTGGCGCCGCTTTAGGGGTACCGAAGCCTTTAATTGCTGGCTGTTGTGCTTCCGCGCGCTCTAATTTGCGAGGCTCGTAAAGTTTTGCAGCAGGCTTTTCAACACGCTTGTAGCTTGACTCAACCACTTCATCATCGCTTCTGAGGCGTGATACGCGGTAATCTGGTGTGGTCATATGTGCATCTGGGATGACATAAACTTCAACTTTATGGCGCTCTTCAGTAATACGAATTGCTTTACGCTTTTCATTTAACAAGAAGGCCGCTACATCGACAGGCACTACTGCTTCTATTTGAGTGGTGTTTTCTTTAATTGCTTCTTCTTCCATTAAGCGAAGAATAGAAAGCGCTAAAGACTCAGTGCTACGAATCGTACCTTGACCGTGACAGCGAGGACATAAATGGCCAGCTGACTCACCAAGAGAAGGACGAAGACGTTGACGAGACATTTCCATCAGGCCGAAGCGTGAGATGCGACCGAGTTGAACACGGGCACGATCTAAATGAACCGCATCACGCATTCTATTTTCAACTTCACGTTGGTGTCTAACAGGGGTCATATCGATGAAATCGATAACCACTAAACCGCCTAAGTCACGAAGACGTAATTGACGGGCAATTTCATCAGCAGCTTCTAGGTTAGTGTTTAATGCTGTTTCTTCGATATCACCGCCTTTGGTTGCGCGTGCAGAGTTAATATCGATAGAGGTCAACGCTTCAGTTGGGTCAATAACGATTGAACCACCTGAAGGCAAACGTACTTCACGTTGGAAAGCCGACTCGATTTGAGATTCAATTTGGAAGTGAGTAAATAACGGCACTTCTGATTCATAACGCTTAACGCGCTCAACAAAATCTGGTCGAACTAAACCTATGTGCTGTTTAGCTTCTTCAAAAATGCGCGGGTGGTCGATTAGAATTTCACCGACATCACGGCGTAAGTAGTCACGTATTGCGCGAACAATAACGTTACTCTCTTGGTGAATTAAGAAAGGTGCAGGTTTGGTTTGCGCGGCCTCTTGAATTGCATCCCAGTGATGTTGTAAAACTTTCAAGTCCCACTTTAATTCAGCAGCATCTTTACCAACACCTGCAGTTCGAACGATTAAGCCCATACCGTTTGGCACTGATAACTCAGACATTGCCGCTTTAAGTTCAGTACGCTCATCACCTTCAATGCGACGAGAAATACCGCCAGCACGTGGGTTATTAGGCATAAGTACTAAGTAAGAACCTGCAAGACTGATAAAGGTTGTTAGCGCAGCGCCTTTATTACCGCGTTCTTCTTTATCAATTTGAACGATAACTTCTTGACCTTCAGATACCACTTCTTTGATATTTGGACGGCCTTGGAAAGAGTAACCTTTAGGGAAGTATTCGCGAGCAATTTCTTTTAGCGGTAAGAAACCATGGCGATCAGCACCATAGTCAACAAAAGCAGCTTCTAAAGAAGGTTCTACGCGGGTGATAGTACCTTTATAGATATTTGATTTTTTTTGTTCATGGCCTGGGCTTTCGATGTCCAGATCATACAATTGTTGCCCATCAACTAGGGCAACACGCAACTCTTCAGACTGAGTTGCATTAATTAACATACGTTTCATGATGACTTAATTCTTCTAATAAGGTCATCAAACAAAGTAAATTCGCTGCATTACGGGCCTAAAATGGTTATGCACAAAGCCTCGCGGCTGGTTTTTAGGCAAGTTAGGTGCGCATTACTGTAAGACGCATCGCTGCGTGTCGCATCCTATTTATGGCTTATTTTTTAATAATTACAAAAACAAGGAATTGGTTGTTCATTATCAACCAACCCCATAAATTTAATATTTCTTCCGATAATGCCCAAGTCGAATTGGTTTGTTTGATAACAAGCTAAAATTTGTTCGAATTTGGGGTGGTATTTTTCAGGAAAACTTTTAAAATAAAGATGACACCGACGGTTTAATTGTAAAAACGAATTATTTCGTTTTGTGATGTTTACAATTTGCAAATCAATGACTTGCTACCAGTCTTGTTCATGAATTCTACTGAAAAAACACCGTAATAAATTGAGTTTGTGAACATTTTATCCACTGTTTATCCTCAATCACAGCGCAAATATAGCAATAATCAATTTAGACAGCAATCAAAACTCTCATTCTTATTGTCCCATCAGGTAGAAACTTAGGTTACAATACGCGCCGTAATAACTTAAGGCGCATCATGAATACAGAAACTCCCACAAAAGTTCAATTGGTCACTATTGATGAAGACCATTTCGAACAACGCATTGACAATTTTCTTCTCACCAAATTGAAAGGTGTACCTAAAAGCATGATTTACCGAATCGTGCGTAAAGGTGAGGTGAGGGTTAATAAAAAAAGAGTGAAGCCAGAATACAAGCTTCAACTTGAAGATGTTGTTCGTATTCCGCCAGTTAGAATTGCGGAAAAAGACAACCGCACAGCGCCGTCTGCAAAACTGTCTAAAGTAAGCCAGTTAGAAAGCAGAATCATTCATGAAGATAATCATCTTATCGTGCTGAACAAACCTGCAGGTATCGCAGTTCATGGTGGTAGCGGTGTCGATTACGGTGTGATTGAAGGATTACGTTCTTTAAGGCCACAGCAAAAATTTTTAGAGCTAGTACATCGTTTAGATAAAGACACCTCTGGCGTGTTGCTTATTGCCAAAAAGCGCAGTGCACTTAAGCATTTGCATGAGCAACTTAGAAACAAAACGATGCAAAAGGATTACCTTGCATTAGTTAGAGGTGATTGGCAGGCAAAAGACAAAGTGGTTAAAGTGCCTTTGCTAAAAATTACCTTAAAATCCGGCGAACGTATTGTTCGTGCCAATCAAGAAGGTAAACCTTCTGAAACACGTTACAAAATTATGCAGCGTTACCAAGGATGTACCTTAGTCAAAGCCAGTCCAGTGACAGGTCGAACTCACCAAATTCGCGTGCATTGTCAATATGCCGGCCATGCTATTGCGTGTGACGACAAATACAGTGAGCAAAAATTTGACGATTCTATGCGGGCTAAAGGTTTAAATCGTTTGTTCTTGCATGCTGCAGAGCTTAAATTTAAACATCCTGACAATGATGAAGTCACCACAGTCAAAGCGCCACTTGATGATGTTTTGTTAGCCACTTTAGATAAATTGACTCGTGCATGAAGCTAAATAATATTAAGCAGTACCAATTAGTGATTTTTGATTGGGATGGCACCTTAATGGATTCAGTCGGTAAAATTGTCGATTGTATGCAAAGCGTGGCGCAATCATTAGCACTTGATATTCCCTCTGAGCAAGCGGTTAGGGATATCATTGGCTTGTCTTTATTACCTGCGTTAGAAAAATTATTTCCTCATCATGGGAATAAGTACGATGAATTAATCGCAGGTTATAAACACTATTACCTTAATGTTAATCTAACACCATCGCCTTTGTTTGACGGCATAGAGCATTTACTTGCACAACTCAAAACCGCTGGTTACACCTTGGCAATTGCCACTGGTAAAAGGCGGGCGGGCTTAGACCGAATGTTGGCTGAAACTGGTTTAGGGCAATATTTTGTCGCGACTCGCTCAGCCGATGAAGCGCATTCGAAACCGCATCCATCGATGATTTTATCTTTGCTCGAAGAGTTAAATATTAACGCGGATCAAGCGGTGATGATCGGTGATTCAAAACTTGATATTGCGATGGCGAACAATGCTAAGGTAAACAGTATTGCGGTCACCTATGGCGCCCATAGCCTAGAGGATCTGTTAACTGAAGGGCCCACAGCCACAGTTAATCAGCCGAAAGATATTTTATTACATATATAAGCAGAGCCATAATACGCTTTGCTTACTTTTGTAATTCATAAAGCCGATGTTAACCGCATCGGCTTTTTTGTGAGCCAATTACCAGTTGAACTGACAGCTAGCCAAAGCGGCATTGTGCAAGCTAAAGACGGTCTTGTTGAAAATTTAGCATTGTGTAAATATTTTTTAGCATCAAAAAGTTTATAGCACGTTTATATTATGGCGCTTTAATAGCTCGATTAAGCGGATTAATGGCAGACCAATGAGGGTATTAGGGTCATCTCCCTCAAGGCGTTCAAATAAAGCAATACCCAGTCCTTCAGATTTAAAACTACCTGCGCAATATAAAGGCTGCTCTAAATCAACATAACGCTCAATTTCTGCAGTCGTTAATTTTTTAAAGTGCACAGTGAAGGGTTCTACAATGCTATAAGCTTGCTGTGTGACATTATGGATAACACTTAAGCCAGTATAAAAGGTAATAGATTGACCTGAGGCTTGCTTAAGTTGTTTAACTGCGTTTTGTTTGTCTAGTGGTTTACCAATGATTTGTCCATTAATGACGGCCACTTGATCAGAGCCGATGATCACAGCAGGAATATGCGCTTGCTGACAGCTCGTTTGATTAAATAACTCAACACCAGCTTTTGCTTTTAATTGCGCTAAACGCAAAACTAATTGCTGCGCTGTTTCATCTTTAAGCGGCGTTTCATTGGTTTTTGGGCTGACACATTCAAACGGCAGTTGTAATTTTTCTAATAACGCTTTGCGATAAATAGAGGTGGAAGCTAGGATGATTTTAGTGTTCATGGCTCACTATTCGGGGAATTAGACAATTACTTCTATAATACGATAAAAAAGCGACTGAATGGAGTAATTTTAGTCGGATCGCGCTTGTGATCGCGGGCTGTGACAGGTAAAATTTCGCTTCGATCCATTTTAATGTTGGTGTTTAAGTAATGAGTCTATTTTGTTTGGTTAAGTCATTAACCACAATTTGGATAAATTTTCTTTGACTCTAGCGTTTTCAAACTATAATATGCGCGCCTTATGCAAACAGTAAAGATACCAGTATCAATTGATCCTATTCGAACTGCAGCCAGTGGTCTTCGTTATGAAGGCATAGTGCCTGGGGTTCAAAATAAGCGATTAAATGAATTATGTGCTGGCGATTGTTCCGATGTGACAGTGTCGTTAGAATGTGGCGTCGATATTCAGGGGATAGTCTACCTTCGCGGGAAGGCTGTGACGGAGCTCACTCTGCTATGTCAACGTTGTATGACACCATATACCACAAAGGTTACGGTCGACTTCAGCTTTGGTCTTTGTAAGACCCAAGATGAAATCGATGAGCTCCCGGATGCGTATGAGCCGATTGAGTGCAATGAAATTGGTGAAGTTCGTCTACATCAATTGGTTGAAGATGAATTGATAATCGCTATGCCAATTATTCCTATGCATCAGAATGATGATTGCAATTTAGGAACGAGCGACGTAGTTGTAGGCGAGATTGACCCCTCTCATGAGGAGCGTCCAAATCCGTTTGCAGTGTTAGAAAAACTGAAGAGCAAGTAATCTAGGAGACAGGTCAAATGGCTGTACAACAGAATAAAAAATCACGTTCAAAGCGCGGCATGCGCCGTTCACACGATGCATTGAGCACAGCTCAATTATCTGTAGACGCTACTAGCGGTGAATTACATCTACGTCACAATGTGACTGCTGATGGTTTTTACCGCGGTAAAAAGGTTATCAACAAGTAATTGTTGCTAATCTTATGACGAATCTGACGCTCGCGTTAGATGTGATGGGGGGCGATCATGGCCCCCTCGTCACAGTGCCTGCAGCCTTGCAGGCACTGAAATTTAACCCTCAATTATCAATTTATCTAGTCGGTAATCAAGCCGAAATAGACCCATATCTAATTGATATTGAAACGGCTATTCAAGCAAGAATTCAAATTATCCATACCACTGAAGTCATCACTATGTGTGATCGACCAATTCATGCTATCCGTTCTAAAAAACAAAGTTCAATGCGCTTAGCATTAGAATTAGTTAAAGATGGTAAGGCTCAGGCCTGTGTGAGTGCGGGTAATACTGGCGCGTTAATGGCGCTATCAAAGATCTTATTAAAAACCTTGCCCGGTGTAGATAGACCTGCATTAGTCAGTTGTTTACCTGCTATGACAGGTAAACCAGTCTATTTACTCGATCTGGGTGCTAACGTTTCTTGCGATTCTGAAACCTTGTTTCAGTTTGCTGTCATGGGCTCGGTGTTATGTGAAGTTGTGCATAAAAGTTCTAGACCAAAAATTGCGTTACTTAACGTCGGTATTGAAGACGTTAAAGGTAACGATCAAGTCCAACAAGCAGCTCAGCACCTGATACACACTTCTCAAGTCAATTACGATGGCTTTATTGAAGGTGATGAGATATTTACCGGCAAAGTCGATGTTATCGTCTGTGACGGCTTTGTTGGCAACATTACATTAAAAACATCTGAAGGTATTGCTAAGTTATTAGTTCATCAATTAAAACATGGATTAACTCAAGGCTTTTTCGTTCGTTTGTTATCAAAATTCCTCGCTCCACGTATCCAAGCTGTACTGAGTAAGATGAACCCCGACCACTACAATGGTGCAAGTCTGATAGGATTGCGCGGAATAGTAGTAAAAAGTCACGGAAATGCTGATGAAGCCGCTTATTTACAAGCAATCAATTTAGCTGCAACGGAAGCAAAACGTCGTTTACCGGAAATGATTAAAGATCGTCTGGAGACGATTCTTTTAGACATCAATAGCTGATCTCATAATATGTATACAAAAATTCTCGGAACTGGTAGTTATCTGCCGGTGCAAGTTCGTAGTAACCACGATCTAGAAAAAATGGTCGACACCTCTGACCAATGGATTGTGGAACGTACGGGTATTTCAGAGCGACGCATCGCTGCAGAAGATGAATCTGTGACTACCATGGGTTATCAAGCTGCACTGAAAGCCTTAGAAATGGCAGGTGTTGAAGCAAGCGAATTAGATATGATTGTCTGTGGTACAACCAGTGCCAATAATGCATTTCCAGCAGCGGCTTGCGAAATACAAAAATTATTAGGCATTCATACTATTCCTGCATTTGATATTGCTGCCGCATGTTCAGGCTTTGTTTATGCATTGTCGGTTGCAGATCAATTTATTAAAACCGGTGCCGCTAAGAAAATATTGGTGGTGGGCGCTGACGTGTTGTCACGCCTGTGCGATCCTGAAGATCGCAGTACCATCATATTATTTGGTGATGGTGCTGGCGCTGCGGTCATTGGCGCCAGTGAGCAACCGGGTATTATTTCAACCCATATTTATGCCGATGGCCGCCAGGGGGATTTGCTAAAGTGCACATTCCCGCCTCGGGCCAGCGAAACATCAGAAGCTGTGAGCTTTATGACCATGAAGGGCAATGATGTCTTTAAGTTTGCGGTGACGCAATTATCCCATGTGGTGACAGAAACGCTGCGAATTAATAATATCGACAAGTCTGAAATTGATTGGTTAGTACCACATCAAGCCAACTTTAGAATTATTAAAGCGACCGCCAAAAAGTTAGATATGAGTTTAGATAAAGTGGTATTAACGCTGGCAAAGCACGGTAATACTTCAGCAGCTTCTGTGCCTATCGCGTTAGATGAGGCAGTAAGAGATGGCCGTATTAAACGCGGACAGCTTATTTTACTTGAAGCATTTGGCGGTGGATTTGCTTGGGGCAGTGCGCTAGTTAGATTCTAGATATCATTGATAAATAGCAGTAGGATATAACGCGATTAATTTATATTTTACAGCTAGCAAAAAATAAAAAGTTGTTTTTCAAAAACGAATAAAGGTAATAATTATAATGGAAAATATAGCGTTTGTTTTTCCAGGTCAAGGCTCGCAATCAGTTGGTATGCTTGCTGATTTAGCAGCTGATTACCCTGTAGTAACTGAGACATTTGCTCAGGCGAGTGCCGTATTAGGTTACGACTTATGGGCATTGGTGCAAGATGGACCTGCTGAAACTCTAAATGAAACAGATAAAACTCAGCCTGCATTATTAACCGCAAGTGTGGCTATCTGGCGCGTTATCGAAGCAAGTGGCACGATTAAACCTGCTGTTTTAGCAGGCCATAGTTTAGGTGAGTATTCAGCATTAGTGTGTGCTGGCATTATTGCCTTTGAAGATGCGGTAAAATTAGTTGAATTGCGCGGTCAATTAATGCAGCAAGCAGTACCAGCAGGTACCGGTGCTATGTACGCCATTATTGGTTTAGATAATGATGCAATTGCTAAGGCATGTGAAGAGTCAGCAAATGGCGCTGTTGTTAGCCCTGTGAATTTTAATAGTCCTGGCCAAGTAGTTATTGCGGGTGAAAAAGAAGCCACAGAAAGAGCCGCTGGCGCATGTAAAGCTGCTGGCGCTAAAATGGCAGTTGCTTTACCTGTGAGTGTGCCGTCACATTGCGCATTAATGAAACCTGCAGCTGATAAACTGGCACTTGCATTAGAGAATATCAAGTTTAACTCGTCGGTTATTTCTGTGATTAATAACGTTGATGTAGCAAGCCCTAATGATGCAGCTGCAATTAAAGATGCGCTAGTTCGCCAATTATATTGCCCGGTACGTTGGAGTGAGACAGTTGAGTTAATGGCAAGTCAGGGGATTACTGATTTAGCTGAAATTGGCCCTGGTAAAGTATTAACAGGGTTATCAAAAAGAATTAATAAGTCATTAAAAGGGCAAGCAATTAATAATGCAGCCACTTTATCAGCTTTAATCCAATAAGGAATATTCATGAGCATTAGCTTTGATTTAACAGGTAAAGTCGCGTTAGTTACTGGCGCAAGTCGTGGTATTGGCCGTGCCATCAGTGAAACACTGGTTGAAGCAGGCGCTACCGTGATCGGCACTGCAACCAGTGAAAAAGGTGCCGCTGCAATTCAAGATTACCTTGGTGATAACGGCTTTGGTTTAGTATTAAATGTGACTGATAGTGAATCAGTTACACAATTATTCAGCCAGATAAAAGAAAAAGCCGGTGATGTTGATATCTTAGTAAACAATGCTGGTATCACACGTGATAATTTATTAATGCGCATGAAAGATGATGAGTGGCATGATATTCTTGACACTAATTTGACATCACTGTTTAGATTATCCAAGCCGGTTATGCGGTCTATGATGAAAAAGCGCAGCGGCCGTATTATTAATATTGGCTCTGTGGTCGGAACCATGGGTAATGCCGGGCAAGTAAACTACTCAGCAGCTAAAGCTGGTTTGATTGGATTTACAAAATCTCTTGCAAGAGAGGTTGCATCTCGTCAAATTACCGTTAATGCTGTTGCCCCTGGATTTATCCAAACAGACATGACAGATGAGCTTAATGAAGAGCAGCAAAAAGCTTTCATGGCGCAAGTTCCAATGGCTCGACTCGGTCAGGCGCAAGAGATTGCCAATGCGGTATTGTTTCTAGCTTCTGACTCTGCAGCTTACATCACTGGTGAAACTTTGCATGTAAACGGCGGAATGTACATGGTCTAAGGACCATAATTGATAACGACTTTTATTGAATCTCGTTTGATATCAAAGTATGATAATTTTCGTGGTTAGACCACGAAAACTAAGCTTGCAATGTCAGCTGGATCGAATAAACTACTCTCAATCTTACGCAAGTGTGTAATTTGAATAGGAAAGAAAACTAATGAGCAACATCGAAGAACGTGTAAAGAAAATCATTATTGAGCAACTTGGCGTTAAGGAAGAAGACGTTAAATCAGCTGCATCATTCGTAGACGATTTAGGTGCAGATTCTCTGGACACTGTTGAATTGGTTATGGCTCTAGAAGAAGAGTTTGACACTGAGATCCCTGATGAAGAAGCTGAAAAGATCACTACTGTTCAAGCAGCGATCGATTACGTTTCAAAAAATCAGTAATCCCTGATTCACTAAAACAGGTGGCATTTATGCCGCCTGTTTTTGTTTGTGGCGTCGAATAAATGTCGACTTAACTCTCTATAAAAGTGAGTTAACCCATCATTTCTTATCATCCGTTTGATCTTTTTCCTTTGATTGGTGGTGGGTTAACAGAATATCTCTTGGCGAATGCCTAATAAAATACAAAGGTGAATGCTGTGTCTAAACGTCGTGTGGTAATTACAGGTTTAGGACTAGTTACTCCAGTGGGTAACGATGTCGAATCTTCTTGGCAATCTTTATTAGCTGGTAAAAGTGGTATTGCACCTATTACCAAATTTGATGCAACTGAATTTAGTACTCGTTTCAGTGGCTCGGTAAAAGACTTCGATGTTGAGCAATATATGTCTCGCAAAGATGCCCGTAAAATGGATTTATTTATCCAATACGGCATGGCTGCAGGTATACAAGCAATGACAGACTCAGGTCTTGATATGGAACAAGAAAATCCAGCGCGAGTTGGCACAGCGATTGGTGCTGGTATGGGCGGAATGCCATTAATTGAGCAAAATCATGCAGCATTGCTTAAAGGTGGCCCTCGAAAAGTGTCGCCATTTTTTGTTCCTAGCACCATTATTAATATGATTTCTGGTCATTTATCTATTAAGTATGGCATGACTGGGCCAAACTTTGCAGTGACAACAGCTTGTACAACGGGTGTGCATAATATTGGTTTTGCAGCGCGTACGATTGCCTACGGTGACGCCGACGTTATGGTTGCTGGCGGCGCTGAAGATGTTACTTGTCCGTTAGCTGTTGCTGGTTTTGGCAGCGCCAAAGCCTTGTCAACTCGTAATGACGATCCAACCGCTGCAAGCCGCCCATGGGATAAAGACCGTGATGGTTTTGTTATCGGTGATGGCGCAGGTGTGTTGGTGATGGAAGAGTATGAGCATGCTAAGGCGCGCGGCGCTAAAATTTATGCAGAGCTTGTTGGCTTTGGTATGAGTGGCGATGCTTTTCATATGACATCACCACCAAGTGATGGTGCGGGCGCTGCTGCAGCAATGGTTAATGCCATTAATGATGCGCAAATTGCCAATGAAGAGGTTGGTTATATCAATGCCCATGGCACTTCGACTCCAGCAGGTGATAAAGCTGAAGCGGCTGCGGTTAAGTCGGTGTTTGGCGACTATGCTTATGATTTACTTGTAAGTTCTACTAAATCTATGACCGGACATTTATTAGGTGCAGCGGGCTCAGTTGAAGCAATTATTACAATCTTAGCGTTGCGGGATCAAATTGTACCGCCTACCATTAATTTGGATAACCCTGATGAAGGTTGTGACTTAGATTTTGTACCGCACGTAGCCAAACCCCATAGTTTTGATTATGCATTGTGTAACTCATTTGGCTTTGGTGGCACTAATG
>NZ_MCTY01000235.1:0-2328 GCF_002873635.1 Shewanella sp. 10N.286.52.B9 | reverse complement strand
GTGGTATCCCCTAGGGGATTCGAACCCCTGTTACCGCCGTGAAAGGGCGGTGTCCTAGGCCTCTAGACGAAGGGGACCCGGACATATTGTTTCACTTCTAATATAACGAAGACCTATAAGTAACACTTTAGAAGGCTATTAAAGTGAAACCGCCGTGCTCTTAATAAAAATAACGCGGTGTCCTAGGCATCTCTTCTTTAATCGAAGGGGACCCGGACTGCATTAGACTCTGCAAAGAGTGAATAACTCATTAAGTTCTGTAGGCTAAAACTTAACGCTTGAATTGTTGTAAAATTGGTGGAGCTACACGGGATCGAACCGTGGACCTCTTCGCTGCCAGCGAAGCGCTCTCCCAGCTGAGCTATAGCCCCTCAACTTTACAAATTGCATTTGGACATGCTGCGATAAATAATCACATCGTGTCTCAAGTACGGGGCGCATTCTATGCAGCCTGCCCAAAAGTGTCAACTCGTTTTTTAAGAATTTATTCTAGCTGCTACAAAATCAATCGCTTTGGATATTCTTTGTTCGCAACGAGCCTTTCCAATGAGAAATAAGGTTAAATCTACAGCAGGTGACATTCCGGCGCCTGTAACAGCGACACGTAAAGGCATTCCAACTTTACCCATTCCTACTTCAAGTTCTGCTGCGGTGTCTTCAATTGCTTGATGAATTGCTTCAACAGACCAATCAGATAGAGCAGAAATTTTTTGTTGGATTAACTTAAGTGGTTCCATTGCAACACCACGCAAGTGCTTTTTCGCTGCATTTTCATCAAAAGCGTCGAAATCTTCATAGAAGTAGCGACTAGATGCGGCTAACTCTTTTAAGGTTTTCGCTCTTTCTGCAAGTGCTGTGACAACTTCAGCTAAAGCAGGGCCGTTTGTGGTATCAATTTTTTGGTCATCCATATGCCATTGAAGGTGGCCTGCAACATATTCTGGTGCCGACTCTTTAATGTAATGCTGGTTTAGCCAATTTAATTTGTCAGTATTGAATGCAGAAGCTGCTTTGTTGATGTCATCTAATTTAAATAATGAAATCATTTCATCAATTGAGAATACTTCTTGATCGCCATGTGACCAACCTAAACGAACTAAGTAGTTCAATAGGGCTTCAGGTAAATAGCCATCATCACGGTATTGCATTACGCCAACTGCGCCATGACGTTTTGATAATTTAGCGCCATCGTCGCCTAAAATCATTGATACGTGCGCATATTCAGGAACAGGTGCACCTAATGCTTTTAAAATATTAATTTGGCGAGGGGTGTTATTGATGTGATCTTCACCGCGTACAACACAAGTGATCCCCATGTCCCAGTCATCAACAACTACACAGAAGTTATAAGTTGGCGTGCCTTCAGTTCGGGCAATGATCAAATCATCTAAAGTATCGTTAGCAAATTCGATGCGACCACGAACATGATCATCAAATACCACACTACCTTCTGTAGGGTTTTTGAAACGAATAACAAACGGCTCATCAGTTTCACGTGGTGCTAAGTTACGACAATGTCCATCATATTTTTGAGACTCACCATTAGCAGCTTGTTCTTCACGCATTGCTTCAATACGCTCACGTGAGCAGTAACACTTATATGCACTGCCTTGTTCTAGCATTTGAGCAATGATTTCATTGTAACGATCAAAGCGCTTGGTTTGGTAATACGGGCCTTCATCCCAAGTTAAGCCTAACCACTCCATACCTTCTAAGATAGCAGCGCAAGCTTCAGGTGTTGAACGTTCAATATCTGTATCTTCTACACGTAAAACAAACTCACCTTGGTTCGCACGAGCATATAGCCAAGAATAAAGTGCTGTACGAGCACCACCTACATGTAAAAAGCCTGTTGGGCTTGGAGCAAAACGCGTCTTAGTTGTCATAATGGGACACTGACCTATTTCTGAAAACGTCTATATAAAGACAGATATAATAAAGTGGCCGATATTCTATACCCAAACCACCACATTATGCGAGTTCCACTCTTGTTATTTTCATTCTTGTGGAGCAGGCATTCACTATAGTCAACGTCATCTAATATTGCGCAATCAATTTAAGTTTGAATATAAAGGTTAGTAGTAGTCTACTAACTAACAGGTATTAGTAGAGGCAGAAAGAATATAATAGGGGGCTTATCAATAGTGAGATGTTATTTATTCGCCAAAATCTGGTTGATGTCAGCAAAAGGCGGTCTAATGCGTCTAACAATCAACCAAGACGGCTGTTTTTAGCGCGCCTGAACTTTTTTAATCAAAAAGTCGTTGACAGTATTTCGTTGCTCCCTATAATACGGCCCCACACAGCGAGGTCGATTAGCTCAGCTGG
>NZ_MCTY01000234.1:0-14951 GCF_002873635.1 Shewanella sp. 10N.286.52.B9 | reverse complement strand
GATTTAGCGCAAGGGCTTTTGGCATTTTTTATCTGCAACACAAACTGAATGCGCAAAAGCTAAACAATTCGTGGTTTTTATCACCTAAAACCACCCTATTTTGTTGTTGACTGCCAATTCTAGGCTGCTTGTTTACCTTCAATAGCTCAAGTATTGGAACTAAGTCTTCAATAAACTCGATAATAACTATTGGTTTTAAGGTTCAAATCGCCTATTTTATTTTTAATAAGGAAAGTTGGTATACACCATTTAGGAATATATATGCTTAGTTTACGTTTATTGTGTTTAATAGGCTGTTGTAGTTTGATACAAGTTGCCAATGCTACCGTGATTTATTCTTGGGTCGATGAGAAAGGGGTAAAGCATTATAGTCAACAGCCACCGAATGAAGTTAATTCTGAAAAACTCTATAGTGAAGACATTGAGCCTGCACAAGTGGGTTACTTACCTGTTATTGCTAATGCATCATCAAGTGCAAATAAACCATCGGATGCAGAAAAGAATGCCGAAACCATTAAGGCTAGAGATGCTGAACAAGCAGCGTCTATTTGTGAAAGCGCTAAACACAGCCTAAATGTATTAAATACTTATCAACGATTACACCGCAAAGATCCCACCACCGGTGAAGCCGTACAGGTAACCGAAGAAGAGAGACTTGCTCAAATTGAAACCAATGAAGAAAGAATAAAACTGTTTTGCCAGTAATATTGTATTAGCTACAATATTAAGCAATAGCATGACATTGTGATATTAAGGGGCCTATTGGCCCCTTTTGCTATAAGTTTTGTCGATTGGGCATGATTAATTGCCAACAGTGTACATTGATTTAAACTCGCCACCATTACAGGTTTGGGTACCTGAGCGCCAACCTTTTTCAAATGCATTTATCCCATTTAAGGTTTTATCTTTCATTCCGTCGAGTGATTCACTTGATGTGCTTTGCAATAGTGCACTTTGACAGCCACGGTTATAGCCATAATGATAAATACTGTCGTAATCAACATTACCAACCTTAATAACTGGGATTTCGCCATTGGTTTGGGGGGCAGAGCTACAGCCTGTTAGGGCTATTGCTATGAGTGCGCTACTTATTACAACTAATTTATTCATGCTATATCCTTTTGACTAAAATCACAGTGGTTGAGTTAAACAGTCTACTTTCAAGCTAGTTTATAAATTTGATACTCGCAAGATAGCTTGCCGACACTGGGTTTACGAATTCGTCAAAAGGGTTATTTATTTTGGATAGTTTCTATTAATCAGTCTCACCTCGCCAAAAACACAAAAGGGGCATAGTTAACTACTATGCCCCTTTAATTGCTTCACTCAATTGATTAGCCATGCACTAAGTTGATTAATGACGAGGTAGATTATTGGCTAAATGTTAGCAAACCATCTTTCACATCTACGTTGATTGCTTTACCTGGTAGTAAATCACCTTTTAGTAAGTGATTAGCTAATGGGTTTTCAACTTCCTGCTGCAAGGCACGCTTGAGTGGTCTTGCTCCATATATAGGATCAAATCCTGCTTCAGCAATTAATGCCAGTGCAGCTTTAGAGATCGTTAAGCTAAAGTCTTTTTCTGCTAAGCGCGCTTTTAAGTTCTCTAACTGGATTTCTGCGATATAGGCAATATGTTCAGCTGATAGTGGATGGAACACCACAGTTTCATCGATACGGTTTAAAAACTCAGGCCTAAAGCTTTGGGTAACGACTTCCATTACCGATGCCTTCATCTGAGCATAGTTTTGGGTTTCAAAACCTTGCTGGATAATGTCAGAGCCTAAATTTGAGGTCATGATAATAACGGTATTTCTAAAGTCGACCGTTCGGCCTTGGCCGTCAGTTAATCTACCATCGTCCAATACTTGCAGTAAGATATTGAATACATCAGGATGGGCTTTTTCAACTTCATCGAGCAAGATGACAGAATAAGGCTTACGACGAACGGCTTCTGTTAAGTAACCGCCCTCTTCATAGCCGACATAACCAGGAGGCGCACCCACCAGCCGTGACACGGTATGCTTTTCCATAAACTCTGACATATCGATACGCACCATGGAGGATTCAGTATCAAATAGGAATGTCGCTAATGATTTACATAGTTCGGTTTTACCCACACCAGTTGGGCCTAAAAAGAGGAAAGAACCTATAGGGCGGTTTGGATCAGCTAGACCTGCGCGGCTTCTACGAATCGCATTTGATACCGCTTCTATCGCTTCATTTTGACCAATCACTCTTTGATGTAGTGCGTCTTCCATTTGCAATAACTTGTCACGCTCACCTTCGAGCATTTTACTCACTGGTATACCGGTGGCTTTTGACAACACTTCTGCAATTTCAATATCGGTGACTTTATTGCGTAATAAGGTCATGTCTTGCATTTCAGCCTGAGAAGCTAAATCTAATTGCTTTTCAAGTTCAGGAATACGGCCATATTGCAGTTCAGACATTCGCGTTAAATCGCCTGCCCTTCTCGCCACGTCCATATCCATGCGCGATTGTTCTAAATCGGCTTTAATATGTTGAGTGCCAGCCAATGCGGCTTTTTCAGTGCGCCAAATTTCGTTTAGCTCGTTGGCTTTAATTTCAACTTGAGCAAGCTCAGCCTGTAAATCACTCAGACGTTTGCGACTGGCTTCATCTTCTTCTTTCGCTAGTGCTTGTTCTTCTAGCTTAAGTTGAATTGCGCGACGCTCTAACCTATCTAATGACTCTGGCTTTGAGTCAATTTGCATACGGATACTTGAGGCTGCTTCATCAATCAAATCGATAGCTTTATCAGGTAACTTTCTGTCAGAGACATAGCGGTGTGACATAGTGGCTGCGGCTACAATAGCAGGATCGGTAATTTCCACATGGTGATGCAGCTCATAGCGTTCTTTTAAACCCCGTAATATCGCAATGGTATCTATCACACTTGGCTCATCAACCAGCACTTTTTGGAAACGACGCTCAAGTGCGGCATCCTTTTCAATATACTGACGGTATTCATCAAGCGTGGTAGCGCCAACACAATGTAAATCGCCTCGAGCAAGAGCGGGTTTAAGCATATTACCTGCATCCATCGCCCCTTCGCCTTTACCTGCACCAACCATAGTGTGCAGCTCATCGATAAACAGGATGACTTGGCCTTCTTCTTGGGCTAACTCACTTAATACTGCTTTGAGGCGCTCTTCAAATTCACCGCGATATTTTGCGCCCGCAATTAACGAGCCCATATCAAGGGAAAGTACCCGTTTGTTTTTAATGCCTTCAGGTACTTCGCCATTGACAATCCGTTGAGCTAAGCCTTCAACGATGGCAGTTTTACCCACACCGGGCTCACCAATCAATACTGGATTGTTTTTACTACGGCGCTGCAGTACTTGGATGGTACGGCGAATTTCTTCGTCGCGGCCAATAACCGGATCTAATTTACCTTGCTCTGCTCGCTCAGTAAGATCGACGGTAAATTTCTTTAGCGCTTGGCGTTGATCTTCGGCATTGGGATCATCGACATTTTGTCCGCCACGGATTTGATCTATGGTCGACTCCAAGACTTCTTTGGTGGCACCCGCCGCTTTAAGGCTTTTAGCTAACAGGTCATTGCCTTCTAACGCCGCTAATACAAACAACTCTGACGAAATGTATTTGTCTTTTCGCTTTTGGGCTAATTTATCGCATAAGTTCAGCAAGCGGATCAGGGTTTGTGACAACTGAACATCACCACCGGTGCCTTGCACTTGCGATACTCGTTCCAGCTCTTGGCTAATTGACGAACGCAGCGCACTGACATTAATGCCCGCTTGGGTCAGTAATGGGTGAATTGAACCTGAATCTTGATTTAACAAAGCCATCATCAAATGAATAGGTTCAATAAACTGATGATCTCGTCCTAACGCCAGTGACTGTGCATCTGAAATGGCGATTTGAAACTTATTGGTCATACGATCGAGTCTCATACGGCCTCCTAAACAATTAATTTAAAAACGGGAATGTTTTTGATAAGTAAAATATGGGGGTGTTTATGGATTTTTCAATCTAATGAGGCGAATTTAAAAATAAACCGTTAGGTTAAATGATGTAGATCAAATCTAAAAAACAGATTAGGACTTAAGCCAGATAAGCGACGCCATGCGGCCAGTTTGTTGTTCGCGGCGATAAGAAAAGTAATCACTATCGCTAAAAGTGCAGCGATTAGCGCAATATATTTGGGGAATACCTAATAACGCCAGTCTCATTTGAGCTAAGCCCGCTAAATCTGCTAAATACTTTTCAGCTTGCGGTTTAAAGTAGTCAGTCGCTTGAGGATGCTTTTCGGTAAAATATTGAAGTACTTCTGCGCCAACTTCAAACGCACCTGGGCCAATTGCAGGACCTAAATAGGCGATGAGTTCAGTCGTTGGAGAGGAAAATTTGCTAACTGCGGCTTCAATTATGCCATCACATAAGCCACGCCAGCCGGCATGGACTGCAGCAACTTCAGTGCCCGCATTATTACACAGTAATACAGGAAGGCAATCTGCGGTCATAATCGCCAGTGCAGTATTGGGGGAGTTGGTATAACTACCATCGCCAATGAGAGGAGATGCAATATCAGCTGTCGTCAGTCTAGAGCAATCAATGATGTCAGTGCCATGCACTTGCTCAAGCCAAACAAGTGGCGACTGGATTGAATGCGCTGTTTGTAATAAAGCCCGATTGGCCATGACATCTGCTACAACATCCCCCACATGCAAGCCTAAATTCAGGCTGTCATAAGGTGGTTTGCTGACACCGCCATGACGATTTGTCATGGCGATAGCAACATTATCAGGTAATGGCCAACTGGCTTTAAACACAATCAATCCTTATGCCATCGCTTACGCAAGACTAACACCTATAGGTATTCTATTGGATTTAGTTCTGTGTCTTCGCGCAATGCTTTGGTTAGCATCTTCATATCCTCAGGGATAGGAGCATGCCAAGTCATAATTTCTTGGGTAAACGGATGTGCAAGCTCCAAACGCACCGCATGTAACGCCTGACGCTCAAAGCCTTTTAAAAGTTCAAAAAACGCTTTGCTTGCTTTTTTAGGCGGACGTGGACGACCACCATAAACAGGATCACCAACTAGCACGTGGCCAATATAAGCCATATGAACACGAATTTGGTGAGTACGACCTGTTTCAAGACGCAGTCTTAAACGAGTATGGGCTCTAAATTTTTCAGCAACGCGATAATGAGTGACTGAAGGACGGCCCCCCATAATCACTGCCATTTGAGTACGACGAGTTTCATGGCGTTCAATAGGTTCATCAACCGTGCCACCAGCTGTCATAGTACCAATCACAATTGCTTCGTATTCACGCACGATATCACGGGCTTGAAGCGCCGCAACAAGGTGAGTTTGTGCTTCAACCGTTTTAGCCACCACCATTAAACCTGTGGTGTCTTTATCTAAACGATGCACAATACCAGCACGTGGTACATGTTCGATTTCAGGACAATGATGTAATAACGCATTTAATAATGTGCCATCAGTATTACCTGCACCAGGATGCACAACCAAGCCCGCTTGCTTGTTTACCACTAAAATATGGTCATCTTCGTAGACGATATCTAGTGGGATTTTCTGCGCTTTATCTTTAACTTCTTCTTCAAGCGTTGCTTCTACAGCAATTAACTGCGACTCTAGTACCTTCTCACGAGGTATATCGACGACAGTATCATCAACTGAAACTGCACCAGATAAAATCCATTCTTTGATGCGTGTACGGGAATAATCAGGGAACAATTCAGCCAAAGCTTGGTCTAATCTTAGACCCGTTTGACTTGCTGTGATTTCGCTTTTTAGATTAATCTCTTGTGTCATAGGAACCGTACCCCTTTTTTGGGGTCCAAAGTGAATGAACTATCTGTTACAATCGGATTGTTTTCTATTTTACAGTGAAATGGAAAAATTCTTAACAATAACTTATAAAAGAATTGAATTTACATATGCATAATTTTGCCAAAGGCGCCGCCCTAGTATTGTTTTCATTGACTTTAACGGCTTGTAGCACCTCTAAAGGTTTTGAAGAAGAAGTTGTCAGTAACAAGTCGCCAGAAGCACTTTATGCTCAGGCACGAACCTCAATGGAACTTGGGAACTACTCAAAAGCCGTTAGAACCCTAGAAGCGTTAGACTCGCGTTACCCGTTCGGCCCCCACAAAACTCAAGTCCAATTGGACATGATTTTTGCCTATTATAAGATGGATGATGTCGCATCAGGTATTGCTAACATTGACCGCTTTTTACGCTTAAACCCAACCCATCCAGATATTGATTATGTCTATTATATGCGTGGTTTGACTAATATGCAGGCTGATAATTATCTTTTTCACGATATGATGAATATTGACCGCACCGATCGCGATCCTAAAAATGCCCAAGATGCTTTTAAAGATTTTGATCGTTTAATCAAAAGCTACCCAGATAGTAAGTATGCAGCAGATGCACAACATCGTATGCAATACCTAAAAAACCGTTTAGCAAAATACTCAATCAAAGTAGCTGAGTATTATATTAAAATGGGCGCTTGGAGCGCTGCAGCGGTAAGAGCACAAACTGTGATGGAGCAATTCCCAGGAACACCATCAACTGAACATGCCCTTGAAATCATGGCTCAGGCTTACGAAGAATTAGGTCAAGAGCAGCTAAAGCAAAACGTGGTAACCGTGATGGCGGCGAATTTCCCGAATAATGAGTTAGTCAGTAACTAATGTTTAGCCTTACTGCTTAACTACGCTAGAATGCCTTCAATTTGAAGGCATTTTTTATTTATACGCCATGTAGAATAAAACATCACAAAAGGTACAAAAGATATGCAGTTGACACATTTTCAGCTTAAATGCTAAAAAAACGGTTGACTCAAACGGCTTAAAACCTTAAATTGCATTCCGTCGCCCGAATAGCTCAGTCGGTAGAGCAGAGGATTGAAAATCCTCGTGTCCCTGGTTCGATTCCGGGTTCGGGCACCATATTTAGATTTGGTGGTTAACGCGACCAAATAACAAAAAAGCCTCGCAATGCGAGGCTTTTTTGTTTCTGTCATTTATCATTCATGTGGTAACCATTGCATCAATAAAGCGCCTTAACGACTTTGAGTCAGTACTCTGACTCATTTACTAGCTCCTTGTACTAGCCTCTTGAGCAAGCACACCTGAGTAATACCAGCTCATTAAAGCGCAACTTATTAGCGCCGCAGCTAACTAACACAAAGTCACCCTTGGCTTAAGTTAACCTCACAGACAATACCCATTAAGCTGGCTCAATGTAATCCACCAGCATTTGTACGGTTTGATTACCTCTAAACTCATTCACATCCAGTTTATAAGCCACACGAGCATGTTTTATGCTTGCATCAGGCCAAGTGGTTAAATCAACATTAAATGCAATCGCATCCATCATTACAGCGCCACACTGAGACTCTAACACCAGCTTTAGGTGCTTTTCACCGACAATGCGCTGTTGAATGACACTGAAATAACCATCAAATAATGGCTCTTCAAATGCTTGCCCCCATGGGCCTGCATCTCTTAACAAATAGGCAGTATCGAGGTTCATCAGCGCGACTGGCAATTCACCATCAGATAAAATCTCACCGGTAAGCTGCTCAGGTTTTAATATCTCGCGCACCGCTTTGTCATAGGCTTGTTCAAACTCGCTAAAGGCATCAGCTTTTAGGGATAGTCCTGCTGCCATCGCATGTCCGCCAAACTTAAGGATCATCCCAGGGTGACGGCTATTAATTAGCTCCAATAAGTCACGCATGTGTAAGCCCTTAATCGAGCGAGCGGAGCCTTTAATCTCACCGTTACCCGCATCGGCAAAAGCAATCACGGGGCGATGATATTTATCTTTAATGCGTGATGCTAAAATACCAATCACGCCCTGATGCCAATCTTCTTGAAAAATGGCTAATCCCCAAGGTAATTTAGTTTCATCCAAGCTGAGTTTTTGTAAGCTTTTTAGGGCTTCTTGCTGCATACCGGTTTCTAATTCGCGGCGCTCAGCATTCAGACCATCAAGCTCACCTGCCATGCGTCTGGCGAGCATCATATCTTCACAAAGTAGGGTTTCGACCCCTAAGGCCATTTCATCTAAGCGTCCTGCGGCATTAAGTCTTGGGCCTACTGCAAAACCAAAATCTGATGCGACAATGCGCTGCGGGTTTCGCTTAGCGACTTCAAGCAGAGCTGTGATCCCAACACGGCAGCGACCACTACGTACTCTTTGTAAGCCAGCTTGCACTAAAATGCGGTTATTACTATCAAGGGAAACCACATCAGCCACAGTCCCCAGTGCAACAATGTCCAATAAACTGCCTAAGTTCGGCTCGGCTAATTGATTAAGCTGATACCAATCGCGGGCGCGTAATTCACTGCGCAGTACAGACATCAAATAAAATGCCACGCCCACACCTGCAATAGATTTACTGGCAAACTCACAGCCAGCTTGATTTGGATTAACAATGGCATCGGCTATGGGCAATGATTTACCCGGTAGATGGTGATCTGTCACCACTACGGTCATCCCCAGCGCTTTAGCCGCTGCTACGCCTTCTATGGATGAAATACCATTATCTACGGTAATTAATACCTCAGCGCCTTTTGACTGCGCCACAGCTACAATTTCTGGGCTTAAGCCATAGCCATAATCAAATCGATTAGGAATAAGATAATCCACATGCTGAGCACCCATCATCCGTAATGCCAACAAACACACACTGGTTGAGGTAGCGCCATCTGCGTCAAAGTCGCCCACAATCAAAATGGACTTTTTCGCCATAATAGCATCGGCAATAATACGCGCAGCTTCAGCCAAGCCCATCATAGAATCTGGGCGTAATAGCTTTGAAAGACTCAGATCACAGCCCAAAAGGTCGACGCCTCGACGGGCATACAATTGCTTTAAAATAGCAGGAATACTAGCTGGTAAATGACTATCGTCTACTAGAGGTCGGCGAACAATTTTATGGGCCACAAAAACACCTTAAGAAAATATCGAATTATGAAGTGGGAATGAATCATTGAAACTGAATTTACCATAACAAAAAAGGCGAGCTTTGGGCTCACCTTTTGTTATAAATTAACGTCTTTTAACGCGCTTTAGCGGCTAAATCCGTTAACTCACTGTAGATTAAAGATTGGTTTTAATGGTATTTAATAATGCTTCAGGCGGTTGATAGCCTGGTACTAATACGCCATTTTCTAACACAATTGCTGGGGTACCGTTAATACCAAATGAGCCACCTAAGCGGTATTGACCTTCGATATTAGCATCACATTTTGCCGCTTTTACATTACGACCAGTTTTGGCATCGGTCATCGCTTGTAGTGGATCTTTAGCACACCACACAGCTTCCATTTCATCGGCATTCGCTGACGGAATACCCGCACGAGGATAAGCTAAATATCTTACGGTAATTCCTAAATCGTTATAGCCATCCATTTGCTGATGCAACTTACGACAATAGCCACAATCAACATCGGTAAAAATAGTCACCACATGTTTTTCATTTTTGGCTTTATAAACCAACATATCCTTTTCAAAAGGTTTTAGCATATCAATGCGAGGGCCTGCTAGTGCTGCCTCGGTTAAGTTTTTCATGCCCTTTTGTAAATCATACATATTACCGTGAAGTAACTTACTGCCATCTGGAGACACATATAGCAGACCACGGTCAGTAAGCGCTTGATAAAGACCATCAATTGGCGATGCCTCAATGCTCAAAACATTCACACCTAAGGTATCTGAAACTTGTTTTTTGAGTTCTGCTTCATTAGGGATATCAGAGGCAGAAGCGGCATGTAATAACGGGGCTACTGCAAGCGTTATCGCTAAAGAGAATGCTTTGGTTAACTTCATTTAAAATCCTATTTGGTCAATCTGTATTAGTCTACTCACTATATAGACCCGCTCATCAGCGCAAAAGTTACAGACAATATTTCATGAAAGCAACTACACAGCGCTCATTTTGTGTAAGCAATAATAAACATTCATTTTGCACTAACCTCTTGGATGGTGCTCACTATGCAACTGTTGCAGCCTCGCTTTAGCTACATGGGTGTAAATTTGCGTAGTCGATAAATCACTGTGGCCCAGTAGCAACTGCACTACCCGTAAGTCTGCGCCGTGATTTAATAAATGGGTCGCAAAAGCATGGCGCAAAGTGTGGGGCGACAAATGGCTGTGTATTCCTGCCCGTAACGCATATAGCTTAATTCGGTGCCAAAAGGTCTGCCTTGTCATCATTTGACCGCGCTTTGATGGAAACAGTACATCACTTTGCTTATTACCCAGTAGCTCAGCTCTTGCCGCAACAAGGTATTGATCTACTTCTGTCACCGCTAACTCACCTAAGGGAACTAAGCGCTCTTTACCGCCCTTACCGACAATTCTCACTAAGCCTTGGCGTAAGCTTATTTGCTCAAGGGTTAAGCTAACCAGTTCGGTTACCCGCAGCCCAGTGGCATAAAGTAACTCCAACATGGCTTTATCTCGGCACTCTAGCGGATCATCAACATTGGGCTCATCCAGTAAGCTGTTTATTTGGGCTTCACTGAGTGCCTCGGGTAATTGCCTAACTAATTGAGGGGACTCAACCAGCGCGGTGGGATCAACAGCTATCTGCTCATTAACCAACAAATAACCATACAAACGCCGCAAGCTACTCAATAACCGCGCAGTACTGCTTTTTGCAAAATTTTGTTCCACTCGAAAGGCTAAGTAATCGCGGATCAGCAACTGATCGACATTAATCAACTGGCGTTTTTTCGTTAGCACAAAACGTTCAAAATGGCGTAGATCAGTACGATAGGAAGCCAGTGTATTGTCACTAAGTCCTTTCGTAGACCAAAGGTCATCTAAAAATGCATCGATAATGGGATCGGCTTGATACTTATCTGTCACATGAATTCCTAAAAAAACGGCGTTATTTCAAGATGAAATAACGCCGTTAGTGTAACTAAAGTTAGCTTAGTTTGACAAAGGTTACCTAGCTTGCAGCTAAAGCTTGATCCTTGGCAGGAACAAATAAACAAGCAACAATCGCAAGCCCTACTGGTAATAACCATGCCATGCCTTCAGCATGAAGTGGCATAAAGCTTAGGAAACTTGTATCTACGCCAGCAACTTGAAGACCATCAAAAATACCAAAGAACAAAGCAACAGATAACACTAAACGATGTGAAAATTCAGGACGAGGGAAACGCTCAGTTAAGAAAGTAATCGCTACCAATGCAATTGCCACTGGGTAAATAGTCATTAACACAGGAATACTGATGTTAATTAACTGCGTTAAGCCCACATTGGCAACCGTGGCACAAACCAAACTGAAGAAAATCACAAACGCTTTGTATGAGATCTTAGGCAATAGCTCATTGAAAAACTCTGAACAGGCGGTAATTAACCCAACTGCAGTTGTTAAACAGGCAATGCTCACTACCGTTGCTAATAAGATAGTCCCCATAGTGCCAAACTCATGAGTCACATAGTTTGTTAGAATTTGGCCACCATTTTCAGCGCCCAAAGCAATATCACCAGCGGTAGCGCCTAAATAGAATAATGACACATAAACAAAAGCTAAACCCGATGCAGCAATGATAGCAGCGCGTACTAAATAGCGAGTTTGCGCTTTTGAATCAGTGATGCCTTTTTTACGCAAAATATCAATGATTAACATACCGAAAATCAATGATGCTAGCGTATCCATAGTGTTGTACCCCTCTAAAATACCTTTAGAAAGTGGACTATTAATGTAATCACCGCTTGCAGCTTGAATTGCAGCGCTAGGGGTAATGATCACAGATAATGCTAAACCGACTAATAGGAAAATAAGAATAGGGGTTAATACTTTACCAACGCTGTCTAATAATTTACCTGGGAATAACGACAACAACATCGCAATGGCAAAAAAGCCAATGGTATAAAACAATTGTGCTTTATTAAGTGACAGTGCACCAAGTTGGATGATTGCATCGGCATTATCTAAAAATGGACGAGCACCAATTTCAAAAGCCACCAAGCCTGTACGCGGAGCAGCAAAGGCTGGGCCGATAATAATATAGATAGAAATCGCTAAAGCAGTTGCCGCAAATGCCGGTAACATCGCCATGACCTTACCATTTGCTTTTGCAATCGCAATAAGTCCAGCAAGGGGTAAACCCACGGCAGTAATAAGAAAGCCTAACATTGCTAGTGTCATGTTCTCACCAGCTAACATACCTGCAAACGGTGGAAAAATTAGGTTACCAGCACCTAAGAAAAATGCGAACGTCATAAAGCCTAAGCCTATCGTATCGCCAATACTCATATTATTGTTTTGCACACATTGCCCCATCTTGTTGTTTTGTTTTTTTACAAACTTAAGGGAATAGTCACCAATTAGCTATCGCTAATCTAACCTCCCGACAAACCTGTAAACTTTAAATTACACTTAAGCTCACTAAAATCACTGCAATATTGCTGATAAATTCAGCGTATTTTCGTAATACCTATGCCGATTTGTGAAGCTGATTTCATTTTTCCCATTTAAACCGCAATAATGTGCTCAAACGGGTAGGAACTAATAGCAAATAGCACTTAGATACACAAGCGCAAAACCCGCATAAAGCAAAAACAACCATCATCTGAAAACAAGCTTAAAAACAGCCAAACATTAGCGCTACAATAACAACACAAGCACCGAAGCCGTCAGTATATTAGCAACAATAAATCAACCTACTATCCGTTTGGGAAAAATTGCAAAAACAGTTACCATAATCGGCCATTTCTCAATCTATAGTCCTATGCCTTTTAGTTTCAAACAATTTCATATTGATGATAGCCGCTGCGGTATGCCCGTCAGTACAGATGGGGTGATGTTAGGCGCTTGGGCTAATATCAAACAGAGCAACACCATTTTGGATATCGGTGCCGGCAGTGGACTATTAACCCTCATGGCTGCTCAGCGAGCTGAGCAATTGGCAAAAACAGCAGTAGGGTTATCAAGCAAAGCGATTAAAATTGTCGCTGTTGAGCTCGATGATTTAGCCGCTCAAGATTGTTTACACAATATCGCCAATTGCCCTTGGGCTGAGATGATTGAGTTACACCATGGGGCAATACAAGACTTTAGTGCCCTGCACTTAGTTCAGTATAAAGCTAAGCTAAGCCCATTATTTGATAGCATCATTTGTAACCCGCCCTACTTTGATAATGGGCCACAATCGAAGCTGCAGCAGCGAGCAACCGCGAGACATACCGATAGCTTAAGCTTTAGCGAGTTACTGAAACATATTGAGTTATTATTGGCGCCACATGGCGCGGCGAGCTTGATTCTTCCAATTGAAAGTGAAACGCGCTTTACCGGCGCATTAACACAAACCTCTTTGGCCATATCTAAGCGCGTCAGCGTTTCAACGGTTAGCAAAAAGCCACCAAGACGATTACTGCTTGAGCTTAAGCATCAAGCAAAGATTGAAAGCACCGAGCACTCAAGTTTGGTGATAAGCGATCCCAGCGGTCAATATAGTCAGCAAATGATCGCCCTTTGTCGTGAGTTCTATCTAAAACTTTAAGCTTTGTATAGATATCGCTCTCGCTGAGTTGCGCTTCTTAGGTTATAATGCTCGGCTATCAATCAGTGAGACCTACAGCGCATGCTATTTGAAGATTTTGACCTAGATCCAATGCTTTTAGATTCATTAAAGGCCATGGGACATTTGAGCCCGACCACAGTTCAACAACAAACATTGCCAATGGCGATGGAACAACGGGATATTTTAGCTAAAGCGCCAACAGGTACCGGTAAAACGGCCAGCTTTTTGCTGCCGGCATTACAACACTTGATTGATTTCCCAAGACGATTCAATGGTCAAGCCCGTGTGTTAGTCCTAACCCCAACACGTGAGCTTGCTAGCCAAATTCATCGTTACGCTTGCCACCTTGCCACCGATTTAGATCTCGATATTGGTATTATCACCGGTGGTGTGCCATACGGCCCCCAAGAAGAACAACTTGAAGACAATGTCGATTTATTGATTGCCACTCCCGGTCGCCTAGTTGAATATCTTGATAAAGGCCAGTTTGAAGCAACAGAAGTTGAAATCCTGATCATTGATGAAGCTGACCGTATGTTAGATATGGGATTCTCGTCAGTGGTAGAAACTATCGCCATTGAGGCCCAAGGCCGTAAGCAGAATATGTTATTTTCTGCCACCCTTGAAGGCAGCGGTGTATCGCGCTTCGCGCAAGTGCTATTGAATGACCCGGTCACGATTGACGTTGACTCACCTCGCAGTGAAAAAGCCAAAATTCACCAATGGGCTCACCTTGCCGATAATCAAGCCCATAAATTTGCCTTGCTATGCAACATTCTTCAGCAAGAGTCAGTTAAGCGCACTATCGTATTCGTAAAAACCCGTGAAATTGTAGCAAGCCTTGAAGGCCAGCTGCTTAAAGCCGGAATTCCTTGCGCTTTCTTACGTGGTGATATGGAGCAGAAAAAGCGCTTCCAAGCCTTAAGTAAATTCAGTAAAGGCGAAGTCAATATCTTGCTGGCAACCGATGTTGCAGCCCGTGGTATTGATATTGAAGGTATCACCCACGTGATTAACTTTGATATGCCTCGCTCAGCCGACGCCTATGTTCACCGTATTGGACGTACTGCACGCGCAGGCGCGAAAGGCACGGCAATTTCATTAATTGAAGCCCATGATATGCGCATCGTTAATAAAATTGAGCGCTATATTGAGCAGCCACTAAAACGTCGTTACATCGACGGTTTACGACCAACGCACAAAGAAGCGAAAGTGCCTGGCAAGAAAAAAGACAAAGTGAAAATCGCTGCGAAGAAAAAATCTAAAAAAGCGAAAGCGAAAAAGAAAAAGTAAGCCTTTCTCTCGCGATTAAATAGATTGTTTAAGCCCTGAACCAACATAATGGTTCAGGGCTTTTTTATATC
>NZ_MCTY01000233.1:994-59690 GCF_002873635.1 Shewanella sp. 10N.286.52.B9 | reverse complement strand
AGCCACAGTATCGGCAAAGCTTGGTACATCATCGCCGCTGTGGGACGATTTCGGCAGTAGGGATTTATCTTTACGGTAAGTGGTTGTTTAAACTGCAACAGAGCTAAAGTAAATTTAAACAAAAAAGCTGACAAGGCTATTCATAGCATTGTCAGCTTTTTTATGGCGCTAATTTAGTATTACGCTGCTTTTAACGACGCTGGTGCTGCAGTGGTTTCAGCTTTACTTGCTGCAAATCTGACTTTTCCAACAGGCAAAATCACCCGGCCATATTCAGCATTCAGCACTTGCGCCATGGCAAAGTAAATGGCACTTAAGCCACATAAAATACCTTCAAAGCCAGCAATGGTGCCAATTAGCTCGCTGCCGGTAAAATCTCGCGCAGCTAATAGGAAGAATAAAATAGTTAGCAAGCCAAAGACAATTTGCTTGGCTAATGGGTAACGCATAGAGCCAATAAACATAAAGCCAGTAAACATGCCCCAAAGCGCTAGGTACCAACCCATAAAGCTTGCAGGACTTGCCGCAAAACCCATTTTAGGCATGACAAGTAGACCAACTAAGGTTAACCAAAATAGCCCATAAGAAGTAAATGCTGTAGTGCCAAAGGTATCGCCACGTTTAAAGCACATGATGCCGACAATCACTTGGCCAATGCCGCCGTAAAAAATACCCATAGCAAGGATCATTGAATCAATTGGAAAAAAACCAGCATTATGAATATTAAGCAAAATGGTGGTCATACCGAAGCCCATTAAACCAAGTGGCGCTGGGTTTGCGTATGAATTTGTCTGCGGTGTCGACATTGAGTTCCCCTACAGGAAGTAATCAATTAAGTAAGTAGTGACGATAGTGTCGTCACACTAGATTAACTTTGGTTAATCTTAGCGCCGCGCATAATAATGTAACCGCAGGAGGCAATCAAACTAGCAACCAAGGGATCTGAGGAATAAGCACACTAAACAATGCGATTAATTAGTGTTGCTTTTCAGCTTGTTAAATAAAAAAGTGGCATTAACCTCTCAAGTGAACACTTGAAGGCTTGCCAGCTCACAAATATTGCCAACTACCGATCTAACTCACAATAAATCAGCATTAAAGCCTGCTTATAAGTAAACTAAAACACGCTAGAACGTTTAAAAATTGCACTGACTCACAAAAATGAATAATAACGCCATTGGGATCAATAAAAAGGTTAATGCAAACACTGAGGATAAAAAAAGGGAGCCCGAAGGCTCCCAGTGGTTTATTTGCTATGAGAAGCAGGGGATCTCATAGCTGATGAAACATCAATTATTGCTAACTAGTGTGCCCCTCCAGCATGCATTATATCAATACCGTAAGTCTTACCTTCAGCATGACAAGTTGCACAAGATTCAACCGGCAGATTAGCAGTTGAAGCTGGATCGCCCTCAACTATCGCACCATTACTCTTGAAGTGAGCCATTGCTGAGGCACTTGAGTGAGCGTGACAAGTACGACATGCTTCAGCGGTTGGGCTAATGAACATTGTTGCACCAGCATCTACTGCAATTGCGCGTTTACCTGAGGTAAGACCACCATCTGCTGCGAATAAACTCACATCATCTTTATGACAAGCTGCACATTCGGTAGCCACTGCTGGGTAACCTTGTGTTTCCATATCAGAATTTAAGTGTATTGCAGGGAAGCCACGGTTATCATCCCAAAGACCTGAATGGAAACGGTGAGCGACAGTGAATAAGTCACGGTTGCTATAGGTTAAGCCTTCAATTGTTTCAAATACTGGGTCGCCATTTTCGTCAACTGCATCTGTTTTATATTCAACAGCCACATGATAAGAGCCACCCCAAGTGTCGTTATGACAACCTACACATTGGTCGAAACGTTCGTTACCGTAATGCTTAGCGATACCTAATGAAGTATGACAAGTATTACATTTAGCTTCATCAGCGGTTACCCGTGCAGGGTCGCTAAAGCGAGATATCGTTGCGCCGCTACCATCAGCATTGGCGAGATTCCAGTAAGCTGGCGCCATAGTGACTGCTACATAACCAACATCATATTGCGCTTCGCCGCTTGAATCTAAACACTCAATAAGCATGCCTTCTGAATCGGCACATACTGAGAAGCGTGGCGTTACAGAAATACTCTTTCCGTCTAGATTAAACTCACCTAATTGAGTCACCATTAACTGACCAGCGGATGCAACAACACCATTTAGATTAACCGAAGCACTACCGTAGTAAGTACCATCAGTGTCTATCCAGCCGGTTTTCATTTCATCGTATTTAGTAAAGTTAGTGAACTCGAAACCATCTTCAACGGCAACACCATCAATAGTGACATCAAATGTAATCACCATTTCATCCATGTCAACTGTTGCGCTTTCAGTGTAACTCACACTATTTAAAGCAATTTCAATTGAATCAGTGGCAATCGCTCTCGCTGCAACATTATGTGCTTGCATTGGGCTTAAGCTACCTGCGCCATGACAACCAGAACAGGCTGCATCACTTTCAGGTACGATACCTAGGTGGTTTTCACCAGTGGCTAAATCTACATCGGTATGACATGACACACATGCTTCTGCGTAAACATTATCATTCCATTGCATACCGTTATCATGACATGCGGTACATTGATTTATTTCTGATGGGAAGCCAATTTCGCCAAACATCTCTGCAGCTTCACCTTCTAGATCGTCAATATGATGACCAGCGTGTAATGTGTGGATCATTGCATTCCAATTAGCGTTAAAGCCTTTTTCTGGATCATCCTCTCCACCCGCATAAGCAGGATTATGACAGGCTACGCAATTTTCAACTTTTTGATAATTATGGTGGGCACCAATATTGGCAATTCGAATATCAGTGGCTTCATACCCATCCATTTGAGTATGACACTTAATACAAGAGGCGTTAGACACTGAATCTTTTTCAGATACAGCTAGCTCACCTGTTGCTGGAATAAAATCAACCGGAGTAGAAAGAAGCTTGTCTGCAATGCCTTCACCAGTGCTGTCTACAACATCATAGCTACGAACCATAACGCGATGTAAGTTATTGGCATCGCCATCTGCAAGCACAACCGGTGCATTGCCTTCATGTTCCCAAGTACCAGTGTAAGTGCCAGGGTTTGCTTCATCTTCAACTAAGGTACAAGCTTCAACTTCTGCGCCGCCGCGGGCTTCTGCCATACCTGTTGGCGTACAATACATACTTGAACCAAATTCATTGGTTAGGGTATGGCTTTCCCACAATAGTGGCGCGCCAGTATCCGTGGTATTGGCCGCTTGATTCATCACATAAAGCGCTACTTTGTCTAAGCCACTAAAGGGCACATCTTCGCCTTTAGCTGTTTTGCCTGTTACCGTAAATTTGATAGCAAAATCATCACCTCCTACTACCACGATATCTGCAGGGGCTAAGCTCAACACAAAATCAGCAGCAGATGCTACTGTATCAACAACACTTCCCGCTGGTGCTCCTGGTGTACCTGGTGTACCTGGCGCGCCGGGTTCTCCTGGGGCACCATCTTTACCATCATCTCCATCACTACAACCCGCTAGACCAATAGCAGCGATTAACGCTGCTGCTAGAATCGACCTTTTATATGTTCTCATTATCGGATCCCCTATATAGGTATTTAAATCTGCTTTAGCAGTAACTTTAATATAAAAGATACCCCTTTAGATGTATCAAAAGAGTTTCATATATGTGACTGAAATTTAAAGATTTAGATCTTGCAATTTTACAAATCGAAGTTGGCAATTTCGATATATGAAATTTGTATAGGTTATTGAGTTTTATACTGATAATGATTGTTATTAACGAAACAGATTTGCGCTAAAAGAATGGTGGAAACAAGCATAAAAAATGCACAGTTCAAGGTGAATGACTCGACAGCCATAGCGCTTCTCTAGCCCATTAAAATGATATTCAGCGGCAGCTCCCCCAGCACAGGGAAATGGCTAAATAGCACATAAGCGATTTAGGCAGCGATTAACTTAAGCACTGAATTAATAATAATCTTTCTGCTGTCATCACAATAGCGGCGGTATGAGGAGGTTCTTTCAATAAGGTGGTATTGCGGCGCGGCGCCATGGCCAAGCAATTTTTCTCTTTCGGTTTCCGGTAAGCTTTCAACACGTAGTGCATTAAAGTGATTTAACACTGCAGCTTCTGATGTGGCTATAAAGCTGAAACTTCGCATGGTCAACAAGTGACAAAACCACTCTTCAATGGAACTAACTCGACTGATATTAAGCGGCTCAATCCCTGATTGACGGCAGTAAATTTGGAAGAAATCTAATTTATCATTAAACCCCTTGGTATCGAGCAGCAAAAAGGGATAGTTAGCTATGTCATCTAAACTTATAGCATCATAGCCCCAAATAGGATGATTCGTTCTAGCCACAATCGAAGTGGAATCACTATGACCGAGGCTTTCAGATAATAAATCGCTGGCGCTGGCTGGGCCAAGGTTAATCCCTAAATCAATGTCACCTTGGTGGATCAACTCTTCAGAATGCTCATTCCATATATGCATTCTGACTTTACCTAACTTATCCATTATGTCGTCGCTGCCAAGCGCCATTGAAAGTGAAGTCATAATGATGGGAGTTACCGCAATATTGAGCACGGTTGATGAATTAGTACAGTTACCTTCATGTACGATGCGTTCAATATTTGAGGCTGACTCGCAAAAACTACATATGGGCTGATAAAGGTGCTCTGCTAGCGCGGTAGGTCTTAACCCTTGTTGACGTCGATAAAATAACTCATCATCAAAGGTTAACCGTAACGCCGTTAAACAACGGCTTATTTTAGGAGCTGAAACGTTTAATTCTTTCGCTGCAAGGTTAGCAAAGCCTGTTTCATAAATAGTTTTAAAGACCAACAAACAGAACACGTCTAATTCGCTGATTTTCTTAAGCGCTTTGAAATCCATGCAATTACCTAGTAATAACCTTGTTAATATTAGGCTTAATCTAACATAATTGTAACAAGTAAAACTTGATCAAGCCCAACCTTATAGAATTAATTTAAGTTTTTTTAAGGTTTTATAAGATTTACTTAAGATTGATTTCAGTTTGAGTGAGCGAGCGAAACTCCCCGACTAACAATTGCTTATCCAAGTTAATATTGCCCACCGACTCACGATGTAAACCAATCACCGGATTCCTGAAGCGGCCAAACATACGCTTAATTTGATGGTACTTACCCTCTTGTAACGTCACCCGTGCTTGATACTCTGAGATGATTTCAAGTTGCGCCGGTAAAGTGGTGATATCTTCAAAACCAAAATACATCCCTTGATTAAAAGCGCTGATATATGAGTCATCAATGGGATTTTCTAACGTCACCAAATACTGTTTGTTTACTTTGGTTTCAGGCGACATCAAAGCTTGCGACCATTGGCTGTCATTGGTAATTAACAGTAAGCCAGTAGAATTTAAATCAAGCCTACCAGCAATATGCATCATTTCAATATTGACGCCAGTTAATAGCGACAAGGCCGTGGGATGAATATCATCTTTTGTCGCGCTCACCACACCCACAGGCTTGTGTAACATATAGTATTGTTTTTGCTGGTTCTGAATAAAGTCACCATCAAGCATAATAGCGGTAAACTCATTAATTTGATGGTCCATCTCTTTACAAGTCTCACCATCAACATTGACCCGCCCAGCCAGTAAAATTAGCCTTACCGCCTTTTTAGGTAGCTGTAATTTTTTAGCTAAAAACTGATCTAAACGACTTCGTTTACTTTGCATTTATAAGCTCAATTTAAGTGATTTATTCTTATTTAACTAGTTAAAAGAATTAACTTATTACTAATCAATTTAGTGGATAGTTTGAGTTGGCAAACTAAATCGCATACCCTATTTGAGAGCGAATCTAAAAGGGAGTGATATGTTTTTGCAGCCAGTCTATCCGATTTTACAGCCAAATATGAGTATTGTAGAGCTAAAACAAGCCATTACTGATTTTGATATTTGGCTAGAGCAACAGATTAGTTGTAGCCCAATTACCGAGATCCTGACATTTCGCGCTCAATTTTTTGATAAACTTCTCAGTCATATTTGGCAAAAGTTTACTTTTGATACAAAAGAAATCTCTCTCAATGCTGTAGGTGGCTACGGCAGGCAAACTCTACACCCTTTTTCTGATATCGATATTTGTATTATTCATGACCACAACTTATCCACCGATGATGCCAATAAACTCAGTGATTTTCTGACTCAATTATGGGACTTGGGTTTAGATTTAGGCCATGCAGTAAGGCGCCTAGATGATACTTTTGTCGCCTGTAAAGAAGATGTCACCATCGCCACCACTTTACTTGAAATTCGCAATATTTGTGGCCATGAAAACCATCAACACCAAGTTATCAGCAAACTCTATGGCGAAAGTATTTGGAGTAGCGCAGCCTTTTTTGAAGCCAAGTTTAATGAGCAACAAGTCAGGCATCATAAAGCCCAAGGCACCGCCTTTAATATTGAGCCCAATTTAAAAAATAGCCCTGGCGGCATGCGTGATATTCAAACGATTACTTGGATAGCTCGCAAACATTTCTCCATTGACGATCTTAAAGATCTTCGTCGTCTTAATTTTTTAACTGCTGATGAATACGCAGAACTAATGGAGTGCCAAAACTTTATTTGGCGAGTGCGATTCTCATTGCATCAAGCGTCAAACCGCTCTGAAAATAGACTTTTATTGCAACATCAAGCTGAAGTCGCTCGCCTACTGGGATTTGGTGACAGCGGTAATATCACCATTGAAAAAATGATGCGCCAATTGTTTAGAGCAATGAAGCGTATTCGTGAATTAAACCTGATGTTGATGGCTTATTTCCAACGCGAGATATCGCCACTGAAACACAATAATTGTATCGATATCAATGACAATTTTGAGATCTTAAATGGCCAAATAAATGCAAAAAATCAAGATGTGTTTATTGATAGACCGCAGATCATGTGGATGTTTTATTATATTGCCGAATACTATCAACAAGTAAAAGGCATTACCCCTGAGACCTTAAGGTTGATCAGGCAAGTACGTCGTCGTTTAATGGGTGATTTACAAGACTTTCATGTCTGCCGTGAACTGTTTGTCAAACTATTCAAGCACCCACAAGGCATGGGGCTGGCAATTACCTTAATGCATCAACATGGCATCCTTACCTCATATTTACCCCAATGGCGTGAAGTGGTTGGCCAGATGCAGTTTGATTTATTTCATGCTTATACTGTGGATGAACACACGCATAAACTGCTAAAAAACTTATATGCACTAACCCATGATGACATTAGTCACGATCACAAATTGGCCGCTGATATCTATGCTCGGTTCCAAGCCAAAGAAACCATTTTATTTGCCGCACTATTTCATGATCTTGCTAAAGGACGTGGTGGTGATCACAGTGAACTCGGCGCAGTAGATGCCAAATTATTTGCCAAATTCCATGGTTTAAAAAACTCACAGCAGCAATTAATTAGCTGGTTAGTGGAACAACATCTATTAATGTCCATCACCTCCCAGCGTATGGATATTCAAGATCCTGATGTCATTACTGCTTTTGCAAAATCCGTGGGCAGCCTCACTAAACTTGATGCTTTATATTGTTTAACGGTGGCCGATATTCAAGCCACCAATGATGATCTATGGAATGATTGGAAAGCCAGTTTATTAACCGACCTCTACTTTGCCACCCGTAAAGCCCTCAGGAATGGTCTTGAAAATGTATTGCAACTGCGCAGCGTGGTTAGGGAGCACAAACAAGAAGCCCTTAATATCATCAATGCCGATTCACAATTAACAGATGAACACCAAATACAGGCTCAATCTGCTGCTATTCAAAAACTATGGAAAAACCTGCCGTTATCCTTTTTCGGTAATGCAGAATCCAGTGAAATAGCAAAATACACCCTAGGAATACTTTCGCATCAGCAACAAGCTCAAGCAGATTCTGAATCGTTAATTATTGTTGATGATAGTAATGTCAAAGGCTGTAGTGATGTTTTTGTGTATACCAAAGACAGAGCAGGCTTGTTTATTTCTCTGTTTAATACCCTATCAACCTTGAAGATATCAGTGAAGCAAGCACAGATTTCACAAACTAAAGACGGTTACGTGGTTGAAGCTTTTAAAGTACTCGACTTTGACGGTAAACCGATTTTCAGTGCTCAGCGCCGCAAACAAGTCACCAGCAAGCTACGTCAAGTGATAGACAATAATGTAATGCCGCCGAAAAAGCGCCCTTTAAGACACACCCAAAGTTTTGATAACAAACCCACCATTGAATTTATTCACTCTAAAAAAGCTAACCGCACCTTAGTGCATATTTTAGCGCTAGAAACCCATGAGTTTATGGGGCAAATAGCCAGTGCATTCAGAGCACTAGAGCTTACAATTCATTCTGCAGCCATCAGCACAGTCGGTGAGCGAGCTGATAACGTGTTTACCCTTTCCAACCAATACGGTGCACAGCTTTCAGAAGAAGAACAAACCGATTTACAGGAAAAATTAGTGAAATCGATCACTTCAACCTTATAATTATCTCAATTAATGTTGTCAATGAGCGATACATGTCTACCAGCGAAACAAAAACAACAGCTTATAGCTATAGTGTTGAATATATTTTAGATCGATCTCATTTTGAAGAAACCTTCGATGAGTCAGTTGTCATTAATACCAGTCCAAAGCGTTACTTAAAATCTGTGGCATTTTTAGTCGCTGGATTTTTAATGACCATCACCGAGTTAAGCCCCTATGTTGCTTACTTCTTTATTGGTTTAGGGGCAGTTGAAGCACTGCAAGTTAGGTTTAATCGCGCTTGGTGGTTAATGAGGCAACTAATAAGTAAGTCAGCGAATAACCCAGTAAATTTAACCATTGACGATAACGGTATTCATTCAAAGTCGACTTATATTGATCATCATTTAGCTTGGGGTGATGTTTATCGCATTGCAGAAACAAGCCAAGGTTTTTTACTCACAACCCAATTAACCAAGCATTATGTTTCTAAGCGCTGCTTAGATGACACTTGCAGTGATTTTATTCGCAAAAAAATGAACTAAGCATCTGTTTACATAACGTGTTAACACTTAGAGGAACAATTATGACTAAACCATCATTAAGTTTAAGTATTGTCGTAAGCCTTGTTATCTGCAGTTTTTTCAGCACAGATACCAATGCCAATGGAATACCAGCCCCTGAGGATACCGTAAAATCATTAACGGCGGCCTGTGAAAATATGGCCGCTGAAGAACAAATTGAAGCCATCGAAAAACAGCAATTTATTACCGACTGCATCAATGCTCAGTTAATTGAAATGGGCTATCAAAGGCAAGCACCGCTAGAGATTGAACAATCAAATACTGAACCAGTTGAGCAAGAATTAAATTAACGCCGTGACGCCTTTGGTTAAAAACGGCTTAATGTAAATTAATCACACCAGTATCAGTTTGTATCATTAAGGTAAAATCAGTGTAGCTAAATAATGAACAATGTTAACATTATGTTTATTGAAGTTTTATTGATTAGGTAGCAGCCTTAGATGTATCGATTATTGCTCATACTTACCATTGTTATTGCTGGTATCAAGCCAGCGCAAGCTGAAGACACCTGTCAAATTGATGGCGACTGCATTGTGGTTGGTCAATGGGATGTCAGTCTAGCTTTGGGCTGGGGCAATAAAACCAACCCAGTAAGTACCTATAAAGATATACCTATCTATGTCATACCCTCCGTCGCCTATTATGGTGAAAGCTGGTTTTTTGACAACTTCAATTTTGGCTACACCCTGGTAGAGCAAGAAAGTTTTACCCTTAATCTCGCGAGCAGTTATAGCGATGAACGTGCTTTCTTTTATCGCTGGGACCCATCAAACATTTTTTTACCCCAAGCCAGTAGCTTTGATGAGACGGTTGAACTCCCTGCAGCGGATCTCACAGAATCTAGAGGTATATCACAACCTGAGGTTTTAAATGAGCTTGAAACCAGACACTTCACTGTATATGGTGGTGTGGAATTTTTTTGGTACGGCAAATTAGGTATATTAAGACTCACCGCAGCCCATGATTTACTTAATGTTCATAATGGACAAGAAGCCAGTGCCAGTTGGTCGTACTCTTTAGCTCTTGATAAATTCCGCTTTGATTTATCATTAGAAGCTGATTGGAAAAGTTCGCAAGTTATTGCTTATTACTATGGTATTAGATCAACTGAAAATCTATACTGGAACACGCAATATCAGCCAGGTTCTGGCTGGAATAAAGCGATTGAGCTAACGACACGTTATAGTCTTTCACAACGCTGGGATTTACTTTTAGCGGCACGTTACACCCGGTTAGCTGATGAAATTATTGACAGTCCAATTATTAATGAAAATTACTCTCGCTCCTACTTCATTGGAGCTGCATATAGGTTCTAATCTTGTTCAGTAAACAAGAATATAACCTCTATCACTTTTTCGGTATATTAATACTGATATTTAGTGCTTTCTGCGTCAAAGCTGATACGCTTGAAACGCAAGCACAGCTTTCGGCTACGCCTCATTTATGCCTCAAAGACGCTCAAAACAAACATTGCGAGATGGATATTGAGCTAAATTGGCAACTGAAAACTGACCAACTCATTTGTATTGAATCTAACTATCAAGCAATGAGTCGCTGGTGTAGTGATTCTACTGATGATCATTCATTGCAATTTTCAGTAAAAACCAATAAAGACATTCACTTTGTCTTGGTGAGTAAAAATAATAATAATGAATTGGCGGACGTAATCCTAAAAGTCACCACAATGTCCGAACCTAAAGTTCGCAGACGTTACCGAAATCCTTGGAGTTTATTTTAATGGCAACCCCCCCATCAACTCATAGAGTTCTGTTGGTAGAAGATGATATTCGTCTTGCCAACTTAATTGTGGACTACCTAAAATCACACGATATGCACGTTGAAGTTGAACGACGTGGCGATACCGTTTTAACACGATTGATTAGTTACAAGCCTGATATCATCCTACTTGATATTATGCTGCCTGGACTTGATGGATTAAGCCTGTGTGAAAAATTACCTGACTACTTCTCAGGCCCTATATTGTTAATGAGTGCGCTTGGCTCTCCAGAAGACCAAATCAAAGGCCTAGAATTAGGCGCTGATGATTATGTTGTCAAACCTGTCGACCCAAGCTTGTTAGTGGCACGTATAAACAACCTATTACGCCGTCAGGCACAACCGCCAAAACCAGAATCTCATTGTTTAAGCTTTGGTAAGTTAAGCATCGACCCGCATACCCAAGCGATTCGCTTAGGCAATACCGAGGTTGATTTAACTAGCCATGAGTTTGAATTATTGTGGTTACTGGCGTCACAAGCGGGGCAAGTATTAAGTAGACAATACATCTACCAATACTTACTCAATATCGATTTTGATGGTAAAGACAGAAAAATTGATGTGCGCATATCTCGCTTACGTAAAAAGCTTGGAGATAGTATCGAAACACCATTCAGAATAAAAACTGTTTGGGGACAAGGTTATTTATTCGCGCCTGAAGCGTGGAATAACTAATTAGGTCATAGAAGACTTTGAAAAGACTCTTCATCAGCCTATACCTATTACTTAGCTTAAGCTTTTTAGGTATAGGCTGGACATTAGATAGCCTCTGGCAACAGCAAGTCGATGAATACGAGAACATTGACTCGCCATTAATCGCCTTTGCATTATTATTGTCTTTGCAACCTAAAGAGCAGCGCTTAGCGCAGCTTAAAATCATTCAAAAGCAACACCCCTACCCGTTAGCTTTATTTGAAAAAGATGAAATTGCTTTAAGTGGCAATGTCGAATTCTTGGCCAATGAAATAGTCACCACCACCACAGATAGCAGCCACGAATTGCAATTTATTGCCGTGGGTGATCAAGTGTTAATGGCAGGCCCAGTAGATATCGATCCCCGCGGGTTGCTGCGTAATATTTTTACGATATTCTTTTATTTGATGCTGGCCTTTGTCGCCTTAATTTGGGTATGGCCATTATCCAAAGATCTCAAAACCCTTAAAAAAGCCACGCAAAACTTTGGTGAAGCCAAATGGGATACCCGTATTGAGCTCAATCCCGGCTCTCAAGTCGCACCGTTAGCCAACACCTTTAATGACATGGCGCGGCATATCAGTGATTTAATTGAAAACCAAAAACACCTCTCTAATGCCGTATCACACGAAATCAGAACCCCGCTAGCAAGGTTAAAGTTTGCTTTAGCCTTACTACCACAATATTGTTTGCCCAATAGCGATGAGCAACGACGCCAGCAATTTCTTGATGACATGCAAATTGATATCAAAGAAATGGAAACCTTACTGCAAGAGCTATTGACCTATGCCAGCTTAGAAGTGCAACAAGAGCCCACATTAGAGCGCTGCGGCTTAGTGTCCATTACAGAAGAGCTGATCACGCGTTTAACCCCATTAAGCGATAAACCGATTAAATTTAAGCATATGTATAGTGAGTTATATGTGATGGCAGAACCACTGCTGATTGAGCGTGCGATTCAAAATCTTGTTACTAACTCCCAACGCTACACCCATAATGAAATTGTTGTGTCTTTGTCTGAAGATGACCAACACCTGCTCCTAACAGTATCTAATGATGGTCCCGCGATCCCTGAAGAAGATCATGAAAGATTATTTGAGCCTTTTTATCGCAGTAAGTCACAGCACCAAGGCAATAAAGGCCATGGTTTAGGCTTAGCCATTATCAAACGCATCATGTTGCGCCACAAAGGCGATGTCACATTAACCAGTGATGATGACAACACTTGTTTCACTTTAATGTGGCCAAAAAGTAAACGCGAACTAGCTGCAGAAAGCGCACATTAATCTCAATGGTTAGCTTAACGCTGAAGCTGACGATAGAAATAATGGAGATTGGCCGTTAGCGGCGCAGGCTGTAATAGACCCACCACATCAAACTCAATAATATTAATTACAGCTAAAGCCTACCTAAAACCACAAGGTTGCAATCACTAATCTAAGCTAAAATCAGCCAAATCAATGTTGTCATCATCAGTTTGTTCATCAAAGTCAAATTGTGGATTAGCCTGAGCTTGCTGCTGTTTTATCGCTATTTGATGGGCTTTAAATTTGGCATATTGTCGGCGGCGCTTTCGCTGCTGGCATAAGCGAATAATATTATGCTTTTGTGCATCAGAAAAATGCAGCCAGTTAAAACGCTCATCTCGATTTCTCAAACAGCCATTACAATATCCGCGCGCATCAGTTTGACACACACCTATGCAAGGACTTGGGACGGAAAAAAAACTTAACTGTTCCATATTTAACTGACGTTTCTCTCCGACAAAATTGAAGTTTTATGCTTCTAACTTAGCATTAATTAACCAAAAAGCCATGTTCAGCGCTGGTTATTTGACCGACGAATTCTGTGTAAGATTGGTTTACTGCAGGCTTTTGATTTAAGCTGATTATTAATTCGCTCAAGAAAACATCCTATAACAAACAGATTCATTGATTAACCGGAGCCACTTATGCTATTTCGTGCGTTATTTACAATGTTACTTCTACTAGGATTAAGCGCCTGCCAAAGCACCACAGGAAAGTCAGACTTTGATACCAAATATGACTTTAGTCAGTTAAAACGATTTCATTTTATTGAAGTGTCAAATCAAGGGGATCAACTTAGCGCCGAGCGGATCAGAGCCAGTATACGTGCCAATTTATTAGCCAAAAACTTTATCGAGCAAGTAGAAAATGACTTAGCCGTGAGTGGTGAAGCCACTGGTAATGACATAACTGGTGACTTTGGCGTCAGCTACGCCTTTTTAACCAAGGACAAACCAAAAAGCTCAGGGCTTTCTATTGGTCTAGGTACTGGTACTAGTGGCAGTAATGGTGGTATTGGGATTGGTACTAGCATGGGAATCCCCATCGGCAGTGACAGCGCTAAAATCCAAGTGATTCAAATTGATATTATAGATTTAAAAGATAACCGACTCATCTGGCGCGGCACTGATGAATATGACTTTGAATCTGGTGGTAATGAAAAAGTCACTGAAACGACCAAAACCATTAATACCATTCTGGCTCAGTTCCCGCCTCAGGCTGCTGTAAAATAACAATTAATCTTATTCTTTATAAGTTGCTAAAATAAAAAGTCCGCAATCGCGGACTTTTTTATAAAAGAATAATCACATTATCACTAATGCCCTTCAGCAAACAGATAATTGAGCCAACCTTGCATCCGCAATAACACTTTACGAATAATCGAAACATGAGTGAAATGCTCGGTATAAATTGCCGCTTGCCCAGCTACACCTGCAGGCAAGCTGGTGCGTAGTTCATCGTCAGCTAACTCGATTAATACTAACACCCGGCCACGCTTAAATAACTCATTTGAAGAGCGCAGCGCACCGCCAAATTGCAGCTCACCTTCTGACATTGCAGGTAATACCTTAACGACTTTACCTTTATGTACTTGGCCAGGCATAGCATCAAGGATAATTTCCGCTTCATCACCTTCTTTTAAGCGCAGTAATGAATTTTGCCAAAATGCACCAGCAAAGTAGCGGTCTTCATCAGGTATAAATGTCATAGTGGGTCGCAGCGGAATAGGCACAGCCATCACCCCCGGACGCAACGCCATTTGAGTGACTATGCCATCAACTGGTGCTTTCACTTCGGTTTGTTCTAAATTAAAGATAGCGGCATCAAGTTCGGCTTTAACCACAGCTACATCAGTATTTACCCCGTCGATGTTTGACTCAAATGCCAGTCTAAAACGGATTTCTTCCGCTAACGCCGATTTAAAAGCAGCTTCTGCTGCTAAATATGATTGGCGTTTATTATCTAACTCAATTTCAGAAAATGGCGAGTTTCTACCACCTTTACGGCGACCTTCATCATAACGCTCAAAGGCAGATTTGGTTCTGTCACGATTAGCCTCTGCTTGCGCTGCGCGGGCAATCGCACTATCCCATGAGGCTTTAATTGTGGCACGGCTTGCAGTGCATCTTCCAGTGCCGCTTCTTTTTGTTTAACGACAGCAATGAAAGGGGTTGGGTCGATTCTAAATAGCACTTCACCTTTTTTGACAGGGACATTGGGCTTAACATTGACTTCAACCACTAAGCCTTTTACTGCAGGATTGATTGGGATTGAAACGAAATATTCACGGGCAAACTTAGTATAAGGATGGTTATAGTTCATCAGTACTAATAAAGTACCAATTAATACTATTCCGCCTAACACCGCCGTTGGCACAGTCCATTTGTTGAGTGGGATTTTAAAAATTTTGAATATCGCCACACATAAAGCGGTATAGGTTAATATCAGTAACAGATCCATCGCTACGCTCCTTGTTCTGGCTGCGGTTGAGGTTTAACAGTATCGGTGACACTTGCTTGTTCCGATGGCGACTCAATAGAGATTAAACGCTCATTTAGGTCATTAACCTTATCTAACAATTCTTTCACTTCACCTTCCAACATAAGCTCTCGCTTCTTACCATCACTAAAGCCCCAGCCTCTATCTTCGCGGTATAAGGTTGCCCAAATCCATAAGAATGGCCAAATAGCGTGTAGGGTAAATAAACTGACCCAACCAGCGATATGCAAAGCATCCTGCTGTGGGTGATTACGCTTTTTAGCAATTTCATAGGGGATATCATGAATCGCGATAACACCGTAAAAAATAACTAATGCTACAAAAAACAGCAGTCCTAGAGCAAAATAATCCAAAAACATATGACACTCCTATCACAATCAAAGCAAAAGAAATAACAACCAAAATCAACAAACTGGCAACCTCAAGATAACACAAGGCAATAGCTAAAATAACCAATTAAAGTGCTTTATTCGCTATAAAAATAAGAGTTTTCACGTGATCTTTTACACACTTATCGGTTTAGCTAATCAATCAAATACGAATAAAAGGTAAACTGCCTCGGCTATTTTTTCCCCCTACAAGGTTAAATAATGAATAACAATGTCCCTTTCACCTTTGGTACCGCTGAAACTGACGGTGCAGTTAAAGCCATGCTGCTAGGTTGTGGTGAGCTTGGTAAAGAAGTCGCTATCGAATTACAACGCTTTGGCATCGAAGTTATTGGCGTAGATCGCTACCCTAATGCTCCAGCCATGCAAATTGCACATCGTTTTCATGTGGTAAACATGTTGGACGAAAAAGCATTACGAGACGTTATTGAATTAGAACAACCGCATCTAGTGATCCCAGAAATTGAAGCTATCGCTACTCAAACCCTAGTTGAGTTAGAAAAAGGCGGCATCAATATCATTCCAACAGCTAAAGCGACTCAGTTAACCATGGATAGAGAAGGCATTCGCCGCCTAGCCGCTGAAACCTTAGGTATTCCAACATCGCCTTATTTCTTTTGCGATACATTCGCTGAGTTTACTGCCGCAATTGAGCAAATTGGTCAGCCCTGTGTGGTTAAACCTGTAATGAGTTCATCAGGTAAAGGTCAAAGCGTGATAAAAACCAATGCGCAAATTGAACAAGCTTGGCAATACGCTCAAGAAGGTGGCCGCGCGGGTGGTGGGCGAGTGATTGTGGAAGGCTTTATTGATTTTGATTATGAAATCACCTTGCTGACCATTAGTGCTGTCAATGGCATTCATTATTGTGATGCCATTGGCCACAGACAAGAAGACGGTGATTACCGTGAGTCTTGGCAGCCTCAAGCAATGTCAGCAGCTGCACTTACCAAAGCGCAGCAAATTGGTGAGCAAGTAGTAACCGCGTTAGGCGGCTATGGTTTATTCGGTGTTGAGCTGTTTATCAAAGGTGATGATGTTTACTTTTCAGAAGTATCACCAAGACCCCATGATACTGGTTTAGTCACGCTTATCAGCCAAGATTTATCTGAGTTTGCTTTGCATGTTCGGGCTATTTTAGGCCTGCCTATTACCGAAATTAAGCAACATGGCGCAAGTGCCTCTGCGGTTATTCTGGCTGAAGGAAAGTCTGAAAATATTCGCTATCAAGGCGTTGCTGAAGCATTAGTGCAAACGGATACCCAAATTAAGCTGTTTGGTAAACCGGATATTGATGGTAGACGCCGTCTGGGTGTTGCCTTAGCCCGTGATAACAATATTGATAATGCCATAACGAAAGCCATAGCATCGGCGGCAAAAGTTAAGGTTATATTTTAGCTTTACACTATGATAACTCGCCTATTACCACGTCATAATTACGCTTTGTGACCTAGGTTAATGATTGCTCGCTGTAGACATAAACGCCTAACCTCAAGCACATAAAGTACTAAGGTTAGGCTTTTTATTGGATAAATTCGATGTGGTATTAACATCACCTTGAAGGGCTTATGAAGCAGTTAGCTGCTTTTTCTTTTAGGCAGTGCTCTACCTTGCAAATGAAATAACACTAAAATTAACATCCTTAATAAGGATTTAAGTTTACCACCTTGCTCGAAACGCCCCGCTATCATCAACTTTTGCAAAACAAATATTTTACCGTAAACATTGGCAACCAGCTCATCAGAGCTTTTACCGATATATTTATCAAACTCAGGGTAATCAATAATGGCCTTGGCCAATAAGCTATTAGCAGTTAAACGATTAAAGTCATAACCTTGTATCATTGATTGCTTAAACACATCGACATCAATTCCTGCCACGATTTGATCAGCACTAAGACCCTGTTTTAGCCCTACAGCGATAAAATTGATATTGGCTTCAATTTCAAATAACAGCGCGCGTTGCTGGCCTTTATGCTTCTCAACCCGCGCATGCTCTTTTTCAAATACATCGTAAAGCGCTTTCCATAAACTCATATTGCACAAATATCCTTATTTGTTTTTCTGGCTAAGTAACCTGATTACATGGGCTGTTTTTTAAAAATTGCGCCACATTATCCACGGCAATATTTAACAGATTTTGCCTTGCCTCTGTTGTTGCCCAAGCGATGTGAGGGGTAATAATGGTATTTTTAGCCGCTAATAACGGGTTATCAGCCATTGGCGGCTCGCTTGAAAGCACATCAAGTGCAGCGCTAAGGCGGTTGTCATTTAACGCATCTGCCAATGCTACTTCATCCACTAAACCGCCTCGAGCGGTATTAACCAATAAAGCGTTAGGCTCAAACAACTCAAGACTTTGAGCATTGATCATTTTATCAGTGGCTTGATTAAGCGGACAATGCAACGACACGATATCTGACTGGCTTAATAACTTATTGAGCGTCTGCCATTGAACACCTGCAGGTAAATCCGTTTTGGGTGTCGATGTGTTAATTAACACATTCATATTAAATGCCAGCGCTAACCTTGCCACTTGTTGACCAATATCACCATAGCCAACAATGCCTATGGTTTTACCTTTTAGCGATGCTAAAGATGAAAGCGTAAAACAAAAGTCTCTTGATTGACTCCACTGACCTTTTTTTACTGCTTTATCATGTAAATCCACCTGCTGGGTATGTTGCAGTATTAAAGCAAATACCATTTGCGCCACAGCATCAGGGCCATAAGCAGGCACATTGGTTACAACTATCTGCTGCGCGCTAGCCGCTGCGATATCAACCACATTGGTACCTGTTGCCGTCACACCTATGTATTTAAGCTGTGGACATTGGCTTATCACCTCAGCATTGATTACCGCTTTATTGGTTAAAATTATATCGGCATCTTTGCTACGGGAGATAATATCTGCCGCCATAGTGTGTTCATAAACGCTAAGCTCACCCAGCGCAGCTAACGATGACCAATCTAAATCACCCGGATTTAATGTATGGCCATCAAGTACAACAATTTTCATGTTCGGTCACCTAATTAAAATTTAACCTCTAAACCAATATTGCCCTGCCCTTGCCACATGATATCGGCAGAAATATTCCACACACATTCATTGGGGCCGCAGAAAAAGCTATTGTTTGAGTTAACGAAAGTAGCGTAGCCTCTTACATCGGCAAATAAGGCCACTTGAGAGGTAATGTCATAGGCTACGCCGCCGCCAAATCCCATTGAAAAACGGGTTTCAGTTGAAAAGTCATTGCTCGGTCGCATGTGCGTGACACCGGCAGTGACGGTAACGTAAGGTTTAACGCGGCCATTGGGGAAAAATAAACTTCCACCGACATGGAAATAATCAACATCAAGATCAGTAAAGACATCCGCACTAAAAGCATTGCTTCTCAAATCAGTTTTTTGCGTGCTATACAGAAAGTAGATATTACCTGGGTCTTTGGTCGTGACTCCTGCCATAAAGCCATAATGCTCAGATTCGGTTATTTTTAGCTTATCTGTTTGCTGACTATTCAGATCGCCAATGTCAAATTCTGTACTGCCAAAACTATAACCGCCAAAAGGAGCAACAAACACCTCAGCTTGAACAGAGGTTGCTAACAACGCCAAACTTACTAGACTCACAGTCGCTTTATATTGCATAGAAAACTCCCTTTAACATCACTTCTTAATGATGATTATTGTGTTTACCACCCCTGCGCTTATTTCATTCCTCGAGATGTTTTAACTGTTTCATAAGCAGATTGAATGTCTTGAGCTTTACTTTTTGCCAGCTCCATCATTTCTTCTGGCAAACCTTTAGCGACCAGTTTATCTGGATGATGCTCATTCATGAGTTTTCGATAAGCACGTTTGATTTCTTGGTCGCTGGAAGACTCCTGCTTACCCAATAGTGAATAAGCGTCTTCAAGCTGCATGTGGCTGCCATTAGCCGTTTGATGATGGTGAAACTCTGCCTGCCAACGATTAAGTAGCGCATCCAAATGAGCTTGGCCTAACCCTAACTCTTTGGCTATGGTTGATAAAATCTGCTTTTCTTTGCTATGTAATTCGCCATCAGACAGTGCGGTTTGAATTTGAATTTCAAGAAACATTTGTAATATTTCACGGCGACCTTGGGTCATCACTCGAAATTCGCGCAGGGTTTTGACTAAGTCGAAATTGGCATCGCGTCCATTTCTAAATGCTGTTTGCGCATCACGTCTTGCATCGCCAGTTAACTTCATTTGATCCATCAGCATAGTGGCAATACGAATATCCACATCCGTCACATGGCCAGAAGCTTTGGCAACATGGCCCATAACTGTAAAGGTTGTATTAAAAAACTCAGCTTGACGCTGATGCCCCTTACGCAGCATCTCGGCAAAACCACTGCGTTTATCGTACATATGCCCAAGCCAAAGCCCTAATAGGGCGCCGAAACCTTTACCAAACATGTAGCCGATAATAAAACCGAAAACCTTACCCCAAATACGCATTCATCTTCCTGTTGTTAATTTGTCTTACTGCTGAGCTCATCACTGTCTATGTCGACTGGTTATTTATGGCACATGTCGTCATGTGCTTACTGCGGCTTGCTTACAATTTACGTTTCTGCCGATATGGTGCCTGTTGCCAAGTAGTTTGTTAACAAGTCTAACCGCTCAATGGTACCTACATCACACCAGTAAGTACTGGTACGACTACCGATAATCTTTTTATCAGCCATTTTGTGACGTAATAATGGCCCTAAGGCTTGCTTACCAGCGCCAATGTCAGCAAACATTTTGGGATGATAAATCCCCATGCCTGAATAGGTTAGCTTATTGGCACCCGCTTGCGCTAATTGCGCTCCAATAATCGCAAAATCACCTTCTGGGTTATGCTGAGGATTATCAACTAACCATAAAAAAGCCTCTAATGCGGGTTCTGCTTTTAATTGTGCCATTGCCTGGGTGATATCAGGCAGTTCATCGATATATATATCGCCATTGATAACCAAAAAAGCTTCGTCACCTAATAGGCTTAGGGCTTGTTTAATACCGCCAGCAGTTTCTAAGGCGTTCTCTTCAGCACTATAGTTAATAGTGAGCCCCCACTGACTGCCATTGCCTAGCGCTTGTACTAATTTATGCCCTAACCAAGCATGGTTGATGACAACTTCTTTGATGCCAGCGGCGGCTAACTTTTCTAAATGGTAAACAATTAGCGGTTTACCCGCTGCTGCAACCAAAGGTTTGGGAAGTGAATCTGTAAGCGGTCGTAATCGCTCACCACGACCCGCAGCCAAAATCATGGCTTTCATATTTTAATGTCCATAAGGTTAAGCTTATCTGTGTATATTAACGGTAGCCGCACGAATATCATTGATCTGTCGCATCTGCAGTAAAATGCGTTAGCACCTTTTGTTGCAACCATTGACCAAAGTCTTGTAGCTCTGGGTATAAAGCGGCAATATCAACGATGTAACTAAGGGTAAGTGGAATATCCTTCAAATAACCGGCTTTGCCATCACGCAAATTCAGCCGTACAAAAATGCCGGCGGCTTTTATGTGGCGCTGCATTCCCATTAAATCAAACCAGCGCTGATATTGGCTAAAGCTTACACCATCATCAATTAATCCATGCTGAATACATAAATTAAAATGATCCATTTGAAGCTGATTAACCACAGCATCTGGCCATCTCACATAACAGTCTCGCAGTAATGACACCGCATCATAGGTAACAGGGCCAATCACCGCATCTTGAAAATCAATTAAGGCTAATTGTTGCTGATTTATGAGAATATTGCGGCAATGAAAATCACGGTGCATTCCGACACTAGGCTGCTCAATTGCATTGGCGGTTAACACCCCAAAAGCATTCTCGATAATGCCATGCTCATCTTCACTCAGGGTTAATTGCAAATGCTTCAATAACAGCCACTCGGTAAAAATGGCTAACTCTCGCTGCACAAAAGCGGCATCGTATTGCGGTAAATCCCCCTTAATGGTGGACTTAACCTGTGCCACTTGCGGCAATAACCCTAACGCTTGCTGATAAAAATCAATCACAGATTGGTCATTCAGGCGTGTTATGAGTTGCTCATCGCCTAAATCTGACTGCAATACAAAGCCGTTAATATCATCTTGTGCTATAACTTCAGGTACCTTTAATCCTGATTGTGCGTATGCAGCTGCTAGCTCAATAAAGGGCGCTATAGGTACCAGTTCAACAGGCGAATCAGAGACGATATACGTATTTGCTAAATGCTGAACGCGAAAATAACGACGAAAACTGGCATCACCACAAATGAGTGTTGGGGTGATATCTGTGTTGAAATGTTGACTTAACCACTTACTCAGTAAAATAAATCTTGTATCAGATAAACTCATCTCAATGGCTCTTATGTAAAAATTGCTTTATTATAGCCAACATAACATTTGGAAACAGCTAAAGATAAAATGTTAGCTGTGGCTCTTTTTTCAATTCATTTTGTCTAGACTAAGAATTCATAATCAATTATTAACATGCAGATCCGTTATTTCCTGGCATTAAGCCTGTTACCAAACCTAGTCTTGGCACAAGAGTCTCCTGAAATTGAAGAGGCTCAGCTTCAGTGTGCAGTGCAGGCCCCCGTTTCACCGTCAATAAACGACCGTGATAGCATTAGCAATATTTCAGCTGAAGATATTGTCATTATTTCCGATCGCTCTGAAGCAGCCATGGGCGATAAAGCCCATTTTTCTGGTAATGTCAGTTTCAGCCAAGGTAGTCGCCATATCAGTGCTGACGAAGCCATCTTAGATCAAAAAAATGAACAATTAGATGCTAATGGCAATCTGATTTTCAGTGATGAGCAATTTACCGTAACCGCAGATTCATTAAATGCGCAAATGCTGACCAACAGTGCCACCCTTACTGGGGCTAAGTATTGGCTTAATGGCCAACAAATTAACGGCGATGCTCAGCAATTAAAAATTACCGAACAAAACAATTTAGAGCTCAGTAACACCAATTTCACCACCTGCCCCCCTGGCGATAACTCTTGGCGCCTTGAAGCCAAAGAAATACGCATCGACAGCAGTGAAGAATGGGGTGAGATCTGGGATGCTAAATTACGCATAGCCGATGTACCGATTATGTACATCCCCTATATGACCATTCCGGTTTCAGATAAAAGAAAGTCAGGCTTCTTATTTCCCAGTTTTAGCACCAGTACCACCAATGGCGTTGAAGTCAGTGTGCCTTATTATTGGAATATCGCCCCAGAATACGATTTAACCTTTACCCCAACCTATATGTCAGCCCGTGGGTTTTACAGTAAAACAGAATTTCGATACTTAGCCGGTGAACAACAAAATGGTCAATTCAACTTTGAATTCCTTGCTAATGACGACAAGTTAGATAATAGCCCTGACCGCTACCTGTACCATTGGCGCCATCAAGGCGCAATAAATGACAATTGGCGTGTACAAGCTAACTTTACAGATGTCTCAGACAATAACTATTTCAATGATCTCAGTTCTGATGTTAATCGATCAACGGATAATCAGCTTTCACGTATTGGTGAAATTAGCTACTTTGAACGAGATTGGAACCTCGGCATGCGGGTACAAGACATTAAAGTTCTCGGCGAAGAAGAGAGCCCTTATCAGGTTATGCCTCAGCTGAACTTTAACTATCAGACTAATGATTTTTGGAATGGGTTAGATTTTAAATTCAATTCTGAGCTAACCAATTTTCAACATACAGAAAATGACTATGCCACGGCGACACGTTTTCATATGGAGCCAAGTATAAGCTGGCCGATACAGGGGCCTGCAGGTTCTGTGACCAGTGAAGTTAAATTACTGCAAACCCAATACTGGCAAGACAACAATAACAGCAATGATGAACTGGATGACACGGTTAACCGAACCATTCCTCAAGTGCGAATTCACGGACAAATTAATTTTGAACGTCAGTTAGCCATGCTTGGCAGTAATTACAAACAAACCTTAGAGCCACAATTTCAATATTTATATGTCGGCTACGAAGACCAATCTAATATTGGGGTTTATGATACTGCCCAGTTACAAGAAGATTACTTTGGCTTATTTAGAGACCGCCGCTTTTCTGGTTTAGATAGAATTGCAGACACCAATCAAATAACCTTAGGGGTTACAACGCGCCTCTTTGATGAGTCCAATGTTGAAAAATTTAAATTCAGCATAGGTCAAATTGTGTTTATTGAAGATAGTAAAATAAATAGTTACAACGACATAGAAGCGGACGCATCAACCTCTGTGCTTGCCGCTGAAATCGATGCCAATATGTATCAAGATTGGTTTATTAGTGGTGCTGTGCAATTTGATACTGAAAACGGTGAGAATAAGAAAAGTGAAGTCACCTTAGATTTTAGGCCCAGTAATGACAAATTATTACAGTTTAGCTATCGCTATGTGCCTGATTTGCTTAACACCAACACTAATGACAGAGTGAACATATCTCAAATAGGCATGCGCACCTCATGGCCAATAAGTGATGATTTATATTTTGTCGGTAACTTTTATTACGACTTAAATGAATCAAGAAATATTGAAACCTATACCGGTGTCCAATACGAATCTTGCTGCTGGGCATTGCGCTTAAGTTACCATTACCGCATTAAAACTAATTACGATGATGATTTAAATCCAAGTTTAGATACCCGAGAAGAGTTTGAAAGTGGTGTATACCTTAACTTTATCATTAAAGGCTTAGGTGGTTCTGGCCCCCTAGGTGTCGAAGACATGCTTGATGACGGATTATTTAACTATCGTAAACCACTTTACTTGAGGAATTAGCCATCATTTGTGGTAGATTGCTGAACCTACTGGAAAACAAACAGTCCTAATAAAAGATAACAACACTGTATGTGGTATATATTCCACTGCAATTAAAACTAAAAGTGCCAAGGATTTCGTGGATGAAACACTGTAAGAAAATGATTTTTGCTTTATTTACTTTGGCAATGAGCCAAGTAACCATCGCGGCGCCAGTTCCCCTCGACCGCGTATCAGTACAAATTAATGAGGGTATTATTCTTGAAAGTGAAATCACTCATATGGTGGCGTCGGTAAAAGCCAATGCGCTAAAAGCAGGCCAAGGCTTACCGTCAGATAATGCACTTCGCACTCAAGTTATTGAACGTTTAATTTTGACTCACTTGCAATTACAAATGGCAGAACGTATTGGTCTATCTATTGGTGACCTACAGCTTGATCAAACCATTGAGAATATTGCTAAAGAGCAAAAGCTAACGGTTTCTCAAATGCAACAACAAATTGAAAGCGAAGGCATGAGCTATGCGCAATACCGTGAGCAATTACGTGAAGAAATCACCCTAGGTGAAATCCAACGTATTCAAGTTCAGCGTCGTATTCAAGTCTCACCTCAAGAGATCAGTAACTTAGTTAAAATGATCCAAGAGCAAGGTTTAAAAGATGTCGAGTTCCAAGTTGGACATATCTTAATTGAAGTGCCAAATAACCCAAGCAGTGAACAACTAGAAGCATCGAGCAAACGGGCGAATATCGTATTAGACCGCTTAAATGAAGGTGAAGATTTTCGCCGCACAGCTATCGCATCTTCATCAGGGCCTAAAGCGCTTGAAGGTGGTATCTGGGATTACATGAGCGTGAACGAAATGCCAACCTTGTTTGCTGAGGTAGTAACTGACGCTAAAACTGGTGATGTCATTGGCCCAATTAAAAGTGCCTCAGGTTTCCATATTATTAAAATCATGGACGCTCGCGGCCTGCAAACCAAAGAAATCAATGAAGTAAGATCACGACATATTCTGCTGAAACCATCACCGATCCTTTCAGAAGATCGTGCTAAAGCAATGCTAGAAAGCTTTTTAGCTCAAGTTCGTTCAGGCGAAGCTGATTTTGCAGCACTTGCCCGCCAATACTCTGAAGATCCAGGTTCTGGGGCAAAAGGTGGTGAATTAGGCTGGGCAGAACCGACTGTATATGTACCTGAGTTTGCTCAAACATTATCAAGCTTAGAAATTAATGAGTATAGTGAACCCTTTAGAACAACCCATGGATGGCACATCGTTCAACTTGAAGAAAAACGTAAAACTGATGCTACTGCTCAGTTTAATAGCAATCGTGCTCACCAGTTGATTTATCGTCGTAAGTTCAATGAAGAGCTACAAAACTGGTTAGATGAAATGCGTTCAGAAGCCTATATTGAAGTTTTTGAACCTGAGAGTACTCGAGGTTAAGCTAACTTAATGACAATACGTATTGCGATTACGCCGGGTGAACCGGCGAGTATCGGCCCAGATCTTGTTATTAAACTTGCTCAGCAGCCATGGCCTGCTGAGTTAGTTGTTTGCGCCGACCCAGAATTATTAACTAGCCGAGCAAAAATGCTTGGCTTGCCGCTGACATTAAGACCTTACCAGCCAACGTTACCTGCTAAGGCTCAGGAAGCTGGCACCTTAACCATTGCGCCATTTACTCTTGCTGCAGAAGTTGAATGCGGCAAATTAAATGAGCTTAACAGTGAATATGTGGTCGACACCTTGCGTTATGCGGGTGAGAAAAACATGACCAATGAATTTGAAGCTGTGGTAACGGGCCCTGTTCATAAAGGCATTATTAATCAAGCGGGTATACCTTTTAGCGGCCATACTGAATTTTTTGCATTACAAGCAAATTGCCAAGATGTGGTAATGATGCTGGCAGCGCCAGGTCTGCAGGTGGCGTTAATGACCACCCACATTCCACTGGCTTATGTTGCAAAAGCCATTACACGCGAGCGTTTACATCATATAATACAAATCTTGCACAGTGAGTTAGTGCAAAAGTTTGGCATTACTTCACCTAAAATATTCGTCTGCGGCCTTAATCCGCATGCTGGTGAAGATGGACACTTAGGCCGAGAAGAGATTGATATCATGATCCCTGCTCTGAATGAACTTAGAGAGCAAGGTATTGATATTGTAGGTCCATTACCTGCAGATACTTTATTCCAGCCTAAATACTTACAAGAAGCAGATGTGGTTCTTGCTATGTATCACGACCAAGGACTTCCAGTACTTAAATCTTTAGGTTTTGGAAAATCGGTTAACATTACCTTAGGTCTTCCGTATATCAGAACCTCTGTCGATCATGGCACAGCTTTAGAGCTAGCCGGAACCGGTGAAGCTGATAGTGGTAGTTTTACCTGTGCATTAAATAAAGCCATTGAATTGGCCTCAAAAGTAAGTAGTTAAATTTTAATGAGCAATAAAGTACATTTAGGCCACACGGCCAGAAAACGTTTTGGACAAAACTTTTTAACTGATGAAAGTGTGATCAGTCGGATCGTGGGCGCCATCTCGCCAGATAATGACCATGTTATGGTTGAAATTGGCCCAGGCCTTGGCGCATTAACTGAACCTGTTGCTGAATCAGTTGATTGCTTAACTGTAGTCGAATTAGATAGAGACTTAGTCGAGCGTTTAGAAAACCACCCAGTATTAAAGCATAAGCTTAATATCAATCAGGGTGATGCACTGAACTTCGACTTTAGCCAGTTGCAACAAGACGGCAAAAAGATGAAAGTATTTGGTAATTTACCGTACAACATCTCAACGCCGTTAATGTTTCACTTATTTGAGTTCGCTGAAATAATTGAAACCATGCACTTTATGCTACAAAAAGAAGTGGTTTTGCGCCTTTCTGCAAGTCCAGGCACTAAAGCTTACGGCCGCCTAACTGTGATGGCGCAGTACTACTGTAAAGTGGTACCTGTACTTGAAGTGCCGCCACAAAGCTTTACTCCGGCGCCAAAGGTCGACTCTGCAGTGGTACGTTTGTTGCCATACGATGTAAAACCATTCCCGTGTAAAGATGTCACCGTTTTACGTCATCTATGTACCACAGCCTTTAATATGCGCCGTAAAACACTACGGAATAACTTAAAGCACATGATAACAGATGATGAGTTCAGCGCGCTGAACATTGATTCGACTCTTCGACCGGAGCAAATAACTGTCGAGCAGTATGTGGCACTTGCAAATTTAGTTTGCGATAAAAATCTATAATTCTAAGGGCACTTTTCATTGAAAGTGCCCTTTCGTTTTTAGGAAGTTTAATGTCCTCTGTAGCCCCCAAAATTAAAATAAAAGTTGAGACTAACTATTTAGAAGAGCAGTCATCAGCAGCAGAATCAAAATATTTATTCAGTTATACCATTACCATCATTAATCTGAGCGACATTGCAGTGACACTCAAAGATCGCCACTGGATTATTACTGACTCAAACGGTGAAAAAAGTGAAGTGCAAGGCCCTGGCGTGGTCGGAGAAACACCGACTATCGAACCTAATACAGCTTACCAATACTCAAGTGGCACAGTATTAGAAACACCCGTTGGCTTTATGGAAGGCTCATACGGCATGAGCAGCGCCCAAGGTGAAGCTTTTAAAGCTGTAATCCCAACATTTAGATTAGCCGTCCCAGGGATTCTACAATAATCCTATGGCACATTATTTTGTTGGCGATATACAAGGCTGTTTTGAAGAATTACAACTGATCCTCGCTAAAGTGGACTTTAACCCTTCAAAGGATGAACTATGGGCTGTCGGCGATTTAGTCGCCAGAGGTAATGGCTCCTTACAAACTTTACGCTATTTAAAATCATTAGAGGCCAGTGCCAAAATAACTTTGGGTAATCACGACCTGCATCTATTAGCCCTTAACGGCAACATTAAAAGACCCAACCCCAAAGATAAGCTTGCTGAATTGCTAAGCGCTGATGATTTACCCGACTTAATTACTTGGATAAGAAAGCAACCCTTGGTGCAGACACTGCCCTCCCACAATATCATCATGAGCCATGCAGGCATTCCACCGCAGTGGGACTTAGCGACCTTACTCACAGAAGCTAATGCGGTGAGCCAAGCATTACAGCAAGATGATTATATCGATTCACTAATTGCAAAAATGTACACCGATGATGCAGAGCGCTGGGACAGTACAGCCATAGGTTTGCCAAGACTGCGATATTGCATCAATGCCCTAACGCGAATGCGCTATTTGTTTGCTGATGGCAGTTTAGACTTTAAATGTAAATCCCCCATTCAAGACAAACCACCACAACTCACGCCTTGGTTCGAATTCAACTCCCCGTTAAAACAAAGCCACACTTTGGTATTTGGTCATTGGGCGGCGTTAATGGGCGTGGTTAACCAACCTAATATGCAAGCACTGGATACAGGATGTTGCTGGGGAGAGCATTTAACCCTATGGCATTTAGAAACCAACGAAAAAATACAACAGCACAAAATAAAATCATAAATAAATAATTAAACTTTCCAGTAACAAAGCCGATACAGTTATTGGATCTCCAATGATCATACAGCCCTGAGTGATCAAAGAGATAAATTCGGGATAAAATAATAACAGCCGGAGTAAGCTATGAAAATTAATGTTGCCACCAGAGTGATTGGCGGTTTTACCGTTGTGACTCTCCTTTTGATAGTTTTAGGTGGCGTGTCTTTGCTCACCAACAATAGCATCAAGGACAGTACTAGCACCTTACAACAAGTTAGTTTGCCAGCCCTTACTGCTACCGGTGAATTAACGCAAAACTTAAGCGCCCAGCAAATTCACATTCTATTCGGTTACTACACTGATCAATCAGCTCAAATTCCAGCAGTCAAAAAAAATATAAACACTGAATCAGTGGAATTTAACAAAAAACTCAATAACTTGACTGGGTTAATTTCTGGTAGACAAGAGTTTTCCAGTAACCTTTCTCAGCTTAAAAACAGCTACCATAATTTTGAAAAAAATAGCGCTTTAATGCTAATAGAGCATGAAAATGCATTATTAAAACATGAACAACTATTACAACTTCGAGATAATTTAGAAGACAGCGCAGATGATGCATCATCGATTTTATTAGACCTGATAGATCTAGAGTTGAGTGAAGATACCACTAAACAAAGTATTGCAGCTGCAGCGGGAGTCGTTGATAGTAATTTCATCAATATTATTACCACCATTTATGATTTAGTTGCCGCTAAAGAAAACGCTAAATATGAAGTAATAGTGAATGAGCTAGAGTACATGCTCAACGATACCCGCACAAAGATTGAGCATATCAACTTACAAGGCCGCGGTATTATTAGCGATAGCACTCTTAATGATTTAAACGTAGAAAGTGATGCTGTATTTGCCCTAGTGACAGGTAATAACTCCATAGTTACCTTGAAAGGCCAGCAACTAAAGCATGATCAAACCGCTGCCGAAATGTTAGCTGCAACCGATAAAGACCGTTTAGACGTTAATGCTAGAATGAACGAGCTAGCTAATAAAATTGAAAACTTCACAGCTAAAATAAGTGACGATGCAATTAAAAATATCGATTCGGCTACTATCCAAACAATGCTGGTAGTTATTCTGGCCATTGTGGTGGCAATTATCGTCAGTTACGCCGTAGTGAAACCATTAACTCGCTCATTAGAAAAAGTAAACCAGGCGCTAAATATTCTTGCCTCTGGAGATTTAACTCATAAATTAGATGATACTGGTCACGATGAATTTGCCCTATTGGCTAAAAACTGTAACAGCCTAGTCGATAGCTTAAGTAATTTAATTGTCGGCATTTTAGACCGCTCGAATCAGTTGGCTGCTGCAGCAGAAGAAACGTCAGCAATAACCACCCAAACTACATCTGGTATTCAAGAGCAAAAAAATCAAGTGGATCAAGTGGCCACCGCAACTACTGAGCTAAGCTCTAGCGCCCAACAAGTTTCAATGAGCGCCGATCAAGCCCTTGAACAAATTAAGCAAGCCGATCAAGAAACTCAGCATATGCGCACACTTGCTGAAGAGAATAAAGTCACTATTCTTGCCTTAGCAGAAGAAGTCGCTAAAGCGGGCGTGGTGATCAATAAGGTCCATACTGATAGCGCATCAATCGGCTCTATTCTTGATGTAATTCGTGGTATTGCAGAGCAAACTAACTTACTGGCATTAAACGCTGCGATTGAAGCTGCCCGCGCGGGTGAGCAAGGCCGTGGTTTTGCTGTTGTCGCCGATGAAGTGCGCAGTCTTGCTTCTAGAACCCAAGAATCGACTAGCGAAATTCAGCAAATGATTGAAGTGTTACAACAAGGTGCACAACAAGCAGTGACGGTCATGGAATTAGGCCGCACACAAGCAACCAGCTGTGTCGATAAAACAGAACAAGCTAACTTGGCCTTAGAAACCATTAGTCAGTCAGTACATAAAGCTTACGACTCTGGTAATCACATTGCCCAAGCCGCTCAAGAGCAAAACTTGGTCAGTCAGCAAGTCTCTGAAATGCTAGAGCACATTGCTGCTATTTCAGAAGAAACCGCCATAGGCGCAGATCAAACAGCACAATCAAGTCAGCAAGTAGCAATGCTGTCTGAAGAGCTACAAAGCTCTGTGAAGGAATTTAAAGTTTAACAACTCACAGTATCTAAATGTAGAAAAGGCTCTTTAGAGCCTTTTTTATTGCCTTTAAAGCCTAATAGCGCCATGACTTAGCAATGATTTGCGGCAATAAAAACCATAAGCAACAAAAAACCGCCCTAAGGCGGTTTTGGCAGTCAAAGCTATCAACTTTATTTATGCATAAGATTATATTTGATAATTCACAATTGCTATCACCAAATTAATCAATGCGCTTTACTCACCACTATTAATGCGATCTTGAACTGCAGCAGTAATAGCACTACCACTATGGCCATTGCTATTAGCCCAATCAAGAATGCTTTTCCCGTCGGCTTCTGGTGAACTTAAATCACCAGCAGGAAGACGTTTAGCGATGTACTCACCCACTTCAAATGAATTTGCATTATAAGCGGTTCTTAATAAGCTTGCGCCATCACAAGAAACACCGGTATAGATATTACGTAATTTAACACGACTTTCTTTGAGTTTTTTACGTAGTCGATTTTTATCATTCGATTTAACGTAATCACAAATACTTGCCACAAGTTGATCGGTATCAGCGACTGCTGGGGTTGAAACTGAAGATGCTGCAATTAGGACGGCGACGGCCACAGGCATTAAACGCATCCGATACTCCTTTGTAGGTATTATTATTTTCAGCTTACCATCAAGGGTAAACCTCTATTCAGGGTAAAACAGCTTGTAATTTAACATTTTTTCACAAAAGTGTTAAAGCTATATTGCAATTGTGTTACATTAACCTGATTAACCTTATCTTGTAACGTCCAGCTATCATCATCCCACTCGGGGAAAAAAGTATCGCCATCAACAGTTAGCTCAATGAAGGTTAGATATAATATATCGGCCAGCGGTAAAATTTCTTTATAGAGCTGCCCACCACCAATGACAACTAATTCATCACAATCTGTAACAAGTTGTTTAGCTTGCTCAAATGAACTCACACATGAAACGCCTTCAATGTGATAATCTGCTTGGCGGCTGATGACAATATTATGTCTACCTGGAAGCGGTCTACCAATAGATTCAAAGGTTTTACGCCCCATCACCACAGGCTTACCTAAGGTCATCGCCTTAAAATGCTTTAAATCTTCAGGTAAGTGCCAAGGCATTTTATTATCTTTACCAATGACACGATTATTGGCCATGGCGGCTATCATTGCGATGCGCATATAAAAATCCTTATTTGATGCTAAAACGGGGGTTAAATAATAGGTCTGGTTCGATAATACACTAATGAGGGCATTGCTAAGCCGACTGATAATGCCCCAAGAATGAATACGGTTTTCAGGCCATTAAGAATGACTATCGAAGTTAAATCACTGCTGACTTGCTCTTGAACACTCAGTTGTACCAAAGCTATCAAGGTATTGTATGCATAGGTACCCGGTACCATGGGTATGATAGCTGCAACAGCATACATTAGCGGCGGCGCGAGGTGACGCTTAGCAAAGCGTATCGTAATAATACCAACGATGGCTGCAGCTGCAAATGTCGCCCACTCTATGGGCATATCAAAATGCATAAGTAGGCTTCTTGAACTATGCCCTATGGCGCCAGCTACCGCACAAAAAGGTAAGTATCGCTTCGGGACATTAAACAACATCGCAAAGCCTAGCGCTGGTATTGCTGAAAAAAGTCCATCATGCAGCAATTCTAAAATAAGATTCATATAAACAAAACCCCACCCAATGCCATTGAAAGTGTAATCCCAATGACAGTAGCCAGTGTTAAGAGTGTCGCGTGGCCCCAGCGAGATATACCCACATTCATATGGCCTTTAACCATATCTGATATCGCATTAATTAACGGAAAACCGGGCACTAACATCAGCACACTGGCAGCCATTGGGGTTTTAGGGGTTGAGGTTAAATCAGTGATGAAGCCGATTTGGGCAATGATTGTGGTGATAAAAGCGGTAATGGCAAAGATAATGAGTGCATTAAAGTGCTTTTTGACTAATGATAATCGCACTGACATACCAATAGCTGAAGCACAGAATGTAATAAGACACGCGGTAATATCACCACCAAACAAGTGACAAAAACTCGCACAAGATAGCCCAATCATCGGGATCAAATATTTTGCAGGATAACTCTTAGGCTCAATGATCTCTAAGCGGCGTTTAACTTGTTTGGCATTGCACACTCCGCGCTCTGCCAAGAGGCAAATGCGTTGTACTTCACACACCACCTTCATATTGATGCCATGCTCTCGAATGCGTCGGGTTGTAGTTATACAGCGGCCATGGACTAAACTGGTCAGTACAAGGGAGTTGGAGGAAATTGAAAGTTCAACGCTGGCAAGACCCAGCGCTTTACCTAAGCGCTGACTGATCTCTTCAACAAGATCAGACTCAGCGCCATAGGCTAGAAGTAATTGTGCACTTCGTACAACAAGACGAGTGATATCATTTTGAGTTTCTGCGTACACTTGTCTCTCGACTATTAACGTTGGTAAATGATTTCCACATCGTAGTCATCGTCATCGAAGTCATCATCAAAGTCGTCGTCGTAATTTTCATTTACCGATTCAACGCTAGCTTCATGGTAGTTATCCCATTTAAACTCAACTTCATCATCTGGGCTAGTGCCTTCATCTTCAGGAGGAAGTGAATTGATGAAATCTAATAGTTTTAAGCTAATGTCTTTAGTGTTCGTTCGGTTGAATGCTGACATAGTGTAAATGTCACCCTTCCAATCCATTTCCTTAACAATGCGATCCATTCTTTCTGCAAGTTCATCTTCATGCAATAAATCGATTTTGTTAAAGACTAACCAACGTGGCTTAGCTGCAAGCTTTGGTGAATACTTTTCAAGTTCAGCCACAATTGAACGCGCAGATTCAACCGGATCACTGCCATCAATAGGATCGATATCGATGATGTGTAATAACACACGACAACGTTCCAAATGCTTCAAGAAACGAATACCAAGACCAGCACCATCTGAGGCACCTTCAATCAAGCCAGGAATATCGGCGATAACGAAGTTTTGCCCAGGTCGTGGACTTACCACACCAAGGTTTGGTACTAGTGTCGTAAACGGATAATCAGCAACTTTTGGTGTTGCACGAGATACCGCACGAATAAAGGTTGATTTACCTGCATTTGGTAAGCCCAATAGGCCGACATCAGCAAGTAACAATAATTCCAGTTTTAAGAAACGTACTTCACCAGGCGTACCTAATGTTTTCTGTCTCGGCGCACGGTTGGTACTGCTTTTAAAGCGCGTATTACCTAAACCGTGGAAACCACCTTTAGCCACAAGTAACTTTTGGCCATGGGTAGTCAAATCACCTAATAATTCTTCAGTATCGAAATCAACAGCACGCGTACCCACAGGTACTTTAAGCATTAAATCTTCACCGCCATGACCGGTACAATCACGGCCACGTCCATTTTTACCACGCTCAGCAATATGCGAGCTGACAAAACGGAAATCAATAAGCGTGTTCATGTTTTCATCTGCGACTAAAAATACACTACCACCATCACCGCCGTCACCACCATCAGGGCCGCCGTCTGGCACATATTTTTCACGTCTGAAGCTAACGCAGCCACTGCCACCGTCACCCGCTTCAACTCTGATTTTAGCCTCATCAATAAACTTCATACATACTCCTGACACCACTTAATGTGTCAATTATAACCTCAAAAGATTGAGATGTGCAGGGAAGCGTAGAAGATACAATCACCATAAATCGCTTACTGCAAAATAAATAATCAACGATGCAAAACATCGCAAATACCGCACGTAAATTTAATCCACTAATTTTTAATAAACTAAAGTCTAGCTAACTAAATCAACAATGAAGTAAAAAAACACAAAAGCCCCGCCAGAAGGCGGGGCTTTCAAAGACTGATTAGAGTCTAGATTAAGCTTCGATGCTAATAAACTTACGGTTATTAGGACCTTTTACTTGAAACTTAACTTTACCGTCTGTTAATGCAAATAAAGTATGGTCACGACCAATACCTACGTTTACACCAGCGTGGAATTTAGTACCACGTTGACGAACGATGATGTTACCAGCTACAACTGATTCACCACCAAAACGCTTAACACCAAGACGTTTACTTTCCGAATCGCGGCCGTTACGAGTAGAACCGCCAGCTTTTTTATGTGCCATGAGTTAGACTCCTAAATTATGCGCTGATCGCTGTGATTTTAACTTCAGTGAACCATTGACGATGGCCCATTTTCTTTTCGTGATGCTTACGACGATTGAACTTTTGAATAGTTACTTTCTCACCGCGACCGTGGCTAACCACTTCAGCAACAACTTTACCAGTTGCAACTAGAGGTGCACCAACGTGAACGTTCTCACCATCAGCAACCAATAATACTTGATCAAACTCTACAGTTTCACCAGTAGCAACTTCAATTTTTTCTAAACGAACTGTATGACCTTCAGCAACACGATGTTGCTTTCCGCCACTTTGAAAAACAGCGTACATAGCTATTTCACTCCAAATGGACTAACACTCCGGTTCATTGTTATGTTGATACCGGGTGCTAAAAACTTTTAATGACAATGGGCGCGGATTCTACGGCAAGATTTGCATTCTGGCAAGCGTTAAATTTGAATCAATAAAAAAAGCTCGGCTTAACTCCCACTATCTAAGAACAAAAGCTGCCTAAAGCATGAAAATTCGGTAAAATTTGTTAATATACAATTTGAACCTTATATAGTGGGCAATATAATTTTGTCCGGTAGCCTAATAACTAGAGACCATTATGGATTTAAACGCCATTCGTCAACTAGCTGATAACGACATGCAAGCCGTAAATCAGTTAATTTACAAACAACTTGAGTCTGATGTTGCATTAATAAACCAACTCGGTTTTTACATTATCAATGGCGGTGGTAAACGACTACGTCCATTGCTTTCAGTTTTAGCCGCTCGTGCTATCGACTATAAAGGTGAAGAACACCTAAAGTTAGCTGCCATTATAGAGTTTATTCATACGGCATCACTACTACATGATGATGTTGTTGATGAATCAACCTTACGACGTGGCCGTAAAACCGCTAATGCCCTTTTTGGCAATAGCGCTAGCGTGCTTGTTGGTGACTTCTTATACACTCGCTCATTCCAGATGATGACTGAGTTAGATAGCATGAAAGTACTGCGCGTACTGGCTGACACCACTAACATTCTTGCCGAAGGCGAGGTTTTACAATTAATGAATTGTAATGACCCTGAAACCACCGAAGAGAATTATATGCGAGTGATTTACTGCAAAACAGCTAAATTATTCGAAGCCGCGACCTTACTCACAGGTGTTATTGCAGATGTGAGCAAAGAGCAACAACACGCATTAGGTGAATACGGTAAATTTTTAGGTACCGCATTCCAACTAACCGATGACTTGCTTGATTACACTGCAGATGCTGATGAGCTAGGTAAAAATATTGGTGACGACTTAGCCGAAGGGAAACCTACCTTACCGCTAATCTATGCCATGGCACACGGTAATGATGAAGCTAAAGCGCTGATCAAAGACGCAATTGAAAATGGAGATGGCACCAAAGCTATCGACGAAATCGTCGCAGCCTTAAAAGATTCAGGTGCATTAGAGTACACCAAGCAAAAAGCCGATGAAGAAGCGGATAAAGCCATTGCGGCATTAGCGCCAATTGCTGATAGCGAATACAAAACCGCGCTTATCTCATTAGCTAAGATTTCAGTTCAGCGTAATAACTAAAAACCACTAAACTAAGCTGTTACTGAATATTAAAATGCACTTGATTGCTATCAAGTGCATTTTTTATTGCTAAGACCTACACTTGCCAATCAATTGGCGCACTATTTTTTGCCACTAATAATTGATTAATAATTGAAAAATGTTTGCAACCAAAGAACCCACGATAAGCCGATAACGGCGACGGGTGCGGCCCTGAAAGAATATGATGCTGAGGTGAGGTTATCCAGCGGCCTTTTTTTATCGCGTGAGCGCCCCACAGCACAAATATAATAGGTTCAATTTGTTGATTAAGGCATTGCATTACTTGGTCAGTAAAATGCTCCCAGCCCGCTTTTGAGTGCGAATGAGCCTTACTTTCTTCAACGGTTAATACCGTATTAAGCAATAACACCCCTTGTTTAGCCCAAGCCGTTAGGTTGCCATGTTCGGGAATGATAAAACCACTGATATCTTGCTTAAGCTCTTTGTAGATATTTACCAAAGAAGGCGGCGTTTTCACTCCAGCTTGTACCGAAAAACATAAACCGTGAGCTTGCCCTGCCCCATGATAAGGATCTTGCCCTAATACAACCACTTTTACCTGCTTCAATGGCGTTAGATCAAAAGCTGCAAAGGTCTCATTTTCTGGAGGGTATATCACCTTGTCTTGCTGGCGCTCTGTCGCTAAAAAATTCATTAATTCAATATAATAGCCTTGCTGTTGTTGCTCATTAAACAGCTGCTGCCAATTCGCATATTTCATCTCATACCTACCTATAACCCCTAAACCAATCTACAATTATTTAACAACACATTACTAAAGATGCCTAAATGCAAATTGAAAAGCTCAAAATAACTCAAACTGGGTTTACGCTTATTGAACTGGTTGTCGTCATTATTATACTGGCTATTTTAGCCGTCATCGCTTTGCCTAAGTTTATCAACCTTCAACAAGATGCGCATGTGGCAAATGTAAAAGCCACTGGCGGCAGCTTCGCAACCGGTATCAGCCTCGCGCATATAAAATGGGCTGCGTTAGGCCATTCAGGCCCTGCTGATAATCTGCCAATATTTGAAAATGCCGGTACTGATGGCCAATTAGATATTAATGAGTGGGGATATCCAGCACAAAACTGGCCTCCGTTTGAGTCATCACCAAGGCTAAACAACGTCGCTGATTGTATATCGGTATGGGAAACCGTACTACAAGATGCCCCCAGTGTTTCCACCACTGCCGATGAAAACGTATCAGATTACCAAGCCACCTATATAAATCCTGATCAATGTCGCTATTTTTATAACTCTCTAACGACTTTATCTATTTACTATGACTCTCGAAATGGTCAAGTGATCACTGACTCTGACCCAGACAGTTAAAATGACGTTATTGCTTAATAATTGGATCGAATCCGCAAACTCAATGGTTTTTTACCTGAATTTAAGTTTTAAAGTGGGTAAACTAATTGCAATTAAACCAGTACTAAAAAGTGGAAAATATGTCAGAAGAAAAAACTGAAACAACAATGTACCAAATTGCTGATCAATTTATCGCGCTAGCAAACCAACTTAGCCAGCAAGAAAACGATATTGGCAAAGTCGGTACTGCCCTTCGCTTTGCTGCAGCACGTTACAATGCATTTGAAGCTGCAATTAAGTCTTCAAATTTAGAAGCTGAAAAAGATAATGCCTTAGAGTGGTTTTCTGAGGAGTTCAAAGGAATGTTAAGTGAAAACTTAAATGACCATATAAAGAACCCACCAGGAAGCCAGCAGGCATCAGAAGAGGCCGTTGTAGAGAAAGACGATTCAGTACAAGTATTTAAGAACTAACAACTGCTTTAACCAAAAAAAGCCATCGCAAGATGGCTTTTTTGTTCTCTCTATCTGTAATAAATACTATTTAAAATAGATTTATCAACACCCGAACTGCCAGCAAGATAAGTACCACACCCGATAACTTATCAATCAATGCCGCTTTGTTTCGTAACCGATTTAAGATCGGCCCATGGGATAACACCACGGCAATAAGGGTGTACCAAAGCCCATCAACAACCAAGGGCGTTAGCACAATAACGGTTTGACCTGCCATGGTTTCAGCTGCAAGCACAAACTGACTAAATAATGCTAAAAAGAATAATAAAATCTTTGGGTTAAATAATGATATCGCTAAACCGTCTCTTGCAGCCTCAAGTAAAGATGCTGGCACTCCTGCTTGTAGCTTTTGCTCCATACCACCTTTAGAGTTTAGTGCTTGAAACCCCATCCAGGCCAAATAAAGCGCCCCCAGAATCGCAATACCGTTAAACACAATTGGCGACTTTTCTAGCACCACTGCAAGCCCTAATAAGGTCACCAAAGCATAAACACCAATACCTATTGAATGTGCCCAGGCACAAACAACACCATGTAATCGCCCACCAGATAAAGTATGTTTTAACACCATAGCTAAACTAGGACCTGGAGACATGGCACCTAAACAACAGATAGCCAATAGACCTAACCACGTACTAAACGCCATTTTATTTCCCAAATCATTAATGAGTGAATATTCTTACAATTAAATACAGATGATTATATTCATTTAATTATCTGCTGTTTAATAAAGGCGTAACGTTACCATGAATGACCACTGACAACATGGGTTTAACCTCAAATTAAGTAAAACTTGATATAGTCGCCTATATCTTCTGCATAATTAACTGAGAACACATCCTATGGCCTTATTGCTGCCAATATTACTTGGATTACTACTAACCGGTATCGGTTTACTGATTATCCTAAAAATAAAAGGGAATAATATTCCTACTGCGATCATCGTGTTACTTAGTTTTATGACCTTATGTTTTGGCGGGGTGTATGCTTTTTTACAAAAAGATGAAGATTACAATGCTTATAAACGCTTGCAGTGGCAAACGCTTAACCCAAGCCAAATAGCGCCTTTAGTTGAGCAAGGCTATACTGTATTTGTGGATGTATACGCGGACTGGTGCTTGCCTTGTCGAACCAACCAAGCCAATGTCACCCATAGAGAAAAAGTCGTTAATGTACTTACTGCAGATAATATCATTTTAATGCAAGGCAATTGGACTGAACCTAATGCACTTATCGAAACCTATGTAACCAATGAAGGCGGCATGGGTACGCCATTCAATAAAGTTTACGGCCCTAAGTACCCACAAGGGGTTAAGCTGCCAACAGTGCTCACCATTGAATCATTGTTTGATACTTTAGATGCGGTTAACTGATTCGATTAGTGTTTAGCAAGTTCAACTCAATAAATTTATCGCAAAAAAAAGACTGCAGATGCAGTCTTTCTTGTTCAAGTTAAACGCTTAAAAGCTGTAAGTTAACTTACCGTAGTAGAAGCCACCGTTATAATCGAATGGACCACTTTCATAGTAAACTGCACCTAGAGCACCTAAAGTTCCGTCTTTAAGCTTTTGAGCTTCTTGGTCGAAGATATTATTCGCACCCACTGAAATAGTTAATGCATCAACTACCGTATAACTCACTTCAAGGTCAACAGTGAAAGCAGAATCTGCCGTTTCAGAACCCCAATCAGACGTATCATCAGCATGGGTTGCATAGTATTCACCAAAGTAATTACCACGTAACGATACGTTTAAATCGTCCCAGGTTTGATTCCACGTTAAGGTCGCACGATGAGCAGGAATACCATCTTCTAAACGACGCACTTTACCTTCGTCAGTAGTATCTGGATCAAACTTATCAACATTTGTATCCGTCCAGCCATAGGCAAGACTGAACATTGAGTCACCAGACATCAGCTCTGTTTCATACGAACCCACAATATCAATACCTTGAGTTGTAGTATCAAAGTCATTGGTATAATAAGTAACCGCCGAAATTAACTCAGGAAACTCTACTCCCGCCGCTCTTAACGCATCATAATCATCCGCTTGTACTTCAATTTGACTTGACTGCGCCAGACGACCTGTCACTTCAATATTGTAGTAATCAACCGTTAAGAAAAAGTCTTCATACTCAAATACCGTACCTAACGCATAGCTGATGGATTCTTCCGGTTCTAAAACTTCACCACCATAAAATGCCGCTAATGGATCCGTTGGTGGAGCAATAAATGTCTGGATCAAATCACCGTTTACAATCGAGGTTTGAGTGTTAACCACATTCTCTTGACCGACTGTTGGCGCTCTAAACCCAGTGCTGTGTGAGCCACGAATTGACAAGTAATCATTCACTGAGTATTGGGTTGAAATCTTATAATTTAAGGTATCGCCGAAAGTAGAAAAGTCCTCATAACGCAGCGCTAAACCCAATAACCAATCATCAGTTAAATACGCTTCAACATCGGCATAAATACCAATATTGGTTCGAGAGTTTTTACCCGCAGCTTCAGGACCAAAACCTTTAAAGCCATGGGAACCAATATTGAAACCTTGATCTGCGTATGGGCCAGCTAACCAAGAAGCTTCTTCACCTTGAGTAATTTCAAATGACTCGTCACGCCACTCAAAACCCGTTGCAAAGCTAATATCTTCAATTGAGCCAATGGTGAAATAACGCGAGAAGTCGAGGTTGACTGTGGTTTCAACTTGCTCGTAAGCACCGGTATCAAAATCAGTTTGAGTATCTTCAGGGTTAGCCGCTAAACCTAAAGAAGGGTTAAGCGAGTTCCTTAAGCTAAAACTTGCTTTGTTGGCACCGGTACCTGCACTGGCATCATAAGCCCACTCACCAAATTCGCCTTCAAAACCTAAGAAGAAAGACATATCTTCAATGGTCCCAGCAAATTGAGGGGTATAACCACCTGGGCGCACTTGGTTCATTGAGAAACAGTTAGGATCTGCAACCATTGCTGCATATTCAGGGGTATCAAGTACATTAGGTACATTTGCAGGCACAACATCACATGTTGATGGATCGCCATTTACTGCCCCCACTAGCAAGGTTTCGCCGCCATCAAGGGAGTAAACATTGCCACGGTTATGGGGGTTACGGTAATAGAAGCCACCCACAGCATCTCTTGACGATACGTTACCAAATGCATAAAGGCTGTGCTTGTCATTAAAGTCAAAGCCAAGATTCGCAAATACAGTGTAATCATCTTTAATTTCTGGGTTACCCCATATTTGGGCAGGATCATTAACGAATGTGTTTCCTCCCGCAATTAAACCCGCAGCATCAGGGCGCTGTACACTGCGACTGGTTGCATCAGCAGTTTTGTATTGCGCACTAATATTAACGAAGCCAGCATCTGTTAACGGCAATCCGATGTTGCCATCCACGGTTGTCGTTGCACCATCGCCTTCATAATATTCACCGTGAGAAACAGAGACAGAGCCACCTTCAGCGCTATCTTTTAATTGGAAGTTCATTACACCTGCAATGGCATCAGAACCATATTGCGCCGCGGCGCCATCACGCAGCACTTCAACTTGCTTTAACGCAATACTTGGAATCACCGAAATGTCAGGCCCTTGAGCACCATCATTTATGCCACCTCCTTGGAATGCAATGACAGACGCACGATGACGTCGCTTACCATTAACAAGGATTAAAGTACTGTCTGAAGGCAATCCACGTAAATTAACTGGGCGTACAAGGGTTGCAGCATCACTAATCGGCTGAGCGCGCGAGTTAAATGATGGTACCGAGGTGACCAACATATCAATCATGTCGGTAGAGCCATTCTTCCTTAAATCATCAGCGCTAATGATATCGATAGGTACAGGGGACTCACCCACTGAACGAGGTGCAGCGCGGCTACCTACAACAGCAATTTTTTCTACATTGTCTGCAACTTCTTCCGCAGCTGCGACTTGAGTAGACATGACTGAACCAGTCAATGCTACTGTAATTGCGAGGCTTAATGAGCTAAAGCCAAACTTGGTTGTTTTCTTTAGATTGGTCATCATGTGGTCTCTTTATTTATTATATTTTTGCTTGTGACTCATTTTTATTCATAAACATATGATTAAAAATCGTCTCTCCCAAAATGAAATACATCATCTCAGTTACATTTCTATAACAAATGCAAGCTAATTGCGAACAATTTCGATTACCTCTCAAAATAATCTACGCATTTCGAGGTAATAACAGAGTAAAAGACTAAAACACTAACTAAATGAATAGCAAGGCAGTTGATAACGCTGACTTTATACTTACAAACCAATTAACCATGAGGCTCAAGAACACCTTTCTAGTTCAAAAAACCATCAAAACTGAACGAATAGATAATGCTAACCATCAGCCATTATAGAGCAAAAACTCCATACTTTTTAATACTATAATTTTACAAAGCTATAGAATGTTGTTGACCTGTTAACTAAAACCACTCTAATCTAAACGCCTGTTTGAAATGCAGCAAAAAAACAACAAAGGGGATAAGCATGGGGTATGACGCAGATAAAGAACTCAATCTACAGCAATATGATTCATTGGTAGATTTGATCGAACAAACTTGCCAACGTTATGGGGATAATGTGGCTTATGCTTGTTTGGGGAAACAAACCACCTTTAAAGAACTCGAACTTGCTTCACGTCAGTTTGCCGCCTACATGCAAAACCATAGTCAGCTAAAACCTGGGGATCGCATCGCGATTCAGTTGCCAAACATCACTCAATTTGTGATTGCCGCATACGGTGCAATTCGTGCGGGGCTAATCATAGTCAACACTAACCCGCTGTATACTGAACGTGAGCTAATCCATCAGTTTAATGATTCCGGCGCAAAAGCCTTGGTGGTGTTATCTGACTTATTACCCACATTAAATAATGTAGTTGCGAAAACTGATATTGAATTAGTCATCAGCACCCATGCACTGGATTTAATTAATCCTCAGCCTCAAGCCGACACCCCTTTTGCAAAAGTCGAATTTAACCACATGCTCGCCTTAGGTGAACAATCAAGCTTTAGTCCTTACAAACCTCAGCAAGAAGATCTAGCCGCGCTGCAATACACTGGCGGCACCACGGGCTTATCAAAAGGTGCCATGCTAAGTCATCGCAATATGTTGGCTAACTCAGGCCAAGTAAAATCGCGTATTGCCAGCACTATGACTGAAGGCAAGGACATTTTTGTCGCGCCGTTACCGATTTATCATATCTATGCCTTTATGGTGAATTTAGTCCTGTATTTTGAATCTGGCAGCTGCTCAGTGCTAATCCCTAACCCACGCGATATTGCAGGCTTAATAAAGACTATGGCCAGTTATCCGTTTACTGGCTTTGCAGGGCTTAATACTTTATTTGTTGGCCTATGCCACCAACCAGAATTTCAAGCATTGGATTTTAGTAAGTTAACCATTACGCTCTCTGGCGGCACAGCACTGACAAGTGCTGCGGCAAATATTTGGCAAAAAACTACTGGCAGTATGATATCTGAGGGTTATGGCTTATCAGAAACCGCCCCGGTAGTGAGCTTAAATGCGCCGGGTTACCAAAAGTTAGGCACTATTGGTAAACCTGTATTGGCCACCGAGGTTAAAATATTAGATATAAACGATGAAGAAGTGCCATTAGGTGAAGCTGGCGAACTTGCAGTTAAAGGCCCACAAGTGATGCAAGGCTATTGGCAAAAGCCTGAAGAAACCGCCAAAGTCATGACCCGTAACGGTTATTTTAAAACCGGCGATATTGCAGTCGCTACTGAAGATGGTTTTCACAAAATAGTCGATCGCAAAAAAGACATGATTATCGTTTCAGGTTTTAATGTTTATCCCAATGAAGTGGAAGATATTTTATCCCAAAACGAATTAGTGCTTGAGTGCGCGGTAGTCGGTGTCGAAGATGAAAAATCCGGTGAAGCAGTTAAAGCAGTGATCGTTTTAAAAGATCCCTCAATTGATGAAGCGCAAACCAAACAGCAAATTTCAAATTATTGCCGCAGCCAATTAACAGCCTATAAAATTCCACGCATTATTGAGTTTACCGAGGAACTGCCGAAAAGCACTGTGGGTAAAATCTTACGCCGCGAGTTAAGAAAGTAGCAGTCCACGGTATATGATTTAAAAGAAATATCATTCGTAACAACATCAAAAATGCCTTCACAATTGAAGGCATTTTTTTATCGCTGGCTAAACTGAAAATAGTCAGCGCTGAGCAGATTCTTGCCCTATGTCAATGTCAGCGAGTAATTGCAAGCTGGCAAACGCGTTATAAATTTCACTTGTATGCATTAGCTCTTGGTGTGTGCCCACAGCAACGACTTGGCCTTTTTCTAACACCACAATTCTGTCGGCATTAATCACTGTGGCTAATCGATGGGCAATGATCAAGGTGGTTCTGCCCTGCATCAGATTATCTAAACCTTGCTTTACATACACTTCACTCACCGCATCTAGGGCACTGGTGGCTTCATCTAATAATAGAATAGGTCTGTCTGCCAATATGGCTCTGGCAATGGCAATGCGCTGTTTTTGACCACCTGAGAGCTTAACGCCTCTCTCACCTAAATAGGTATGATAGCCGTCAGGTAACTCATTAATAAATTCATCAGCTTTAGCTGTTTTACAAGCGTTAATAACCTCATCTTCGCTGGCATCAACCCGGCCATAGCGAACATTTTCAAGTACGTTAGTGGCGAAAATAACTGAGTCTTGTGGCACTAATGCATACTGCTCGCGTAATTGGTTTAAGCTCAACTGCGAGATATCAAATCCATCTAACTTAACAGCGCCTGAGCGAGGTTGATAAAAACGTAGCAGCAATTCAAATAAGGTACTTTTACCGGCGCCACTTTCCCCCACCAGCGCCACACGTTCGCCCGCCTTAATATGTAAATCAATGCCTTTAATGACATCATCGGCAACACTAGGGTAAGCAAAACGTAACTGCTCTAGACTCAGTTGGCCTTTAACCTCATCAGGTAGCATCTGAGGCGTTGTAACTTGTGGTAAATCAATAGGAGTGTTCACTAACTCAACTAATCGCTCTGCAGCGCCTGAGGCGCGCTGAATTTCACTGAACACTTCACTAATGGTGGCCACTGCACCTGCTGCCATTACCGCATAAAACATAAAGGCGGATAATTCACCAGCGGTAATATTTTGCGCCATCACATCTTGCGCCCCAACCCACAGCACCAAGGCAATAGCGGCAATACTTAAAAACATTACTGAAGATATTAAAATAGAGCGATAGAGAATACGGCTTTTAGCCGCGGTCATCACAGCTTCAACTTGCTCATTGAACACGTAGCGATCTTTACTTTCATGGCCGTAGGCTTGCACGGTATGAATTTCATGGAGGGTTTCATCGATATACGCCCCCAGATCGCCCACTTTATCTTGGCTGGTACGTGAATACTGACGCACTTTTTTACCAAGAAAAATAACCGGAACAAACACCATAGGCACAGCCAGTAACACTAAGCCCGTTAACTTAATACTGGTCAGCGCCATCATCACTATAGCGCCGAGCACGGTAACACTTGAGCGAAACGCCATCGACAAACTACTGCCCACCACACTTTGCAATAACGTGCTGTCAGCGGTAAAGCGTGAAATCACTTCACCAGTGCGCTGCTCGGCAAAAAATGCCGGCGATAATGACAATAAATGGTTATATACTTTCAAGCGAATATCAGCGATAACCCGCTCACCTAGCCAAGTCATTAAGTAAAAGCGACAAAAGACCGCCATGCCACTTACTGCGGTTATCACTAATATAAACAAGACGATTTCATTGAGCCGGCCAGCGTTATCAGCCACAAAGCCTTCATCGACCATCATCTTCACTCCTTGGCCTAATGATAACCAAGCAAATGAGCCGATAAATAAAAAGATAATTGCCGCTACCACTCTCATTCGATAAGGCTTAAGAAATGTCATAATCCACGGCAATACTGGAAATGCTTGTTTAGACGATGGCTTTTGTTCAAGTGGCTGTGAAGGCGAGTCAGTAGTCAAAATAGATACCAATAAAAACTAAGTAGCCAAATAGTACCAATAAACAATCAAGCAGATGAAGATAAATATAGCATTGACAATACTGAGCCAATTATTGAACTCAGCATTGTTGCAAAATGGTGCAGGGTTTTACTATTGCTTGCAGTAAAACAAAACAGTAGATTAGCTCAAGCTGTTACTGTCGATGGTTTTCAGTGAGCGTAAAAATATCCCTAAGCCGCCAACACTCAGCACTAAGATAACAATTAATTCGAACGCGCTCATTTGGGTAAAGCGAAAATTAATTGAGCTAATCACGCCGAAGATAAGCGCAACCAGTGAGCCAAAGGTTAGGATCCAGCCGAAAATATTTTTGGCATTGTAAAACATCAAACCTACTCCAAACATAAATGGGATCATGATCATGCCACTGGTCAGGTTCATACCGCCCATTCTGTATAGACTATGCCCCATACCAAATGAACTGGTGATTTTAATGGCATTCAGTAGCATATAAAAACCACCGCACATCATAATCAAACCAATAAAAAATGACCCAATTCCACCTGACGTTCCACCTGCACCTTTCATACAATTCCTTTGTAAATGTTAATGTTATTAGCGCGTTGAGCTTAATCTATTGCCTATGTAATCTAGCATCAGTCACCTTGGCGCTGCAAACCTTATCAGCCTATGTCGAACAAATACGCCACAGGGCAATTTGGGTGTAAGGCGTCATCATTTTAGATATGGCGATTAAACGGGGCGATTAACTGCAGATAAGCCCTGAGTTCCTCTCGCACAATAAACGCTTATCTGCGATAATTATCGGCTATTTTGATGATGTTGATGACAGGTAATTATAATGACGGCAAACCAATTCTCATGTGAAGGAATTGAGTTAACACTTTTTCGCTATCCAAAGCAGCAAGAGTCCAACCTGCAAGCTTGGGATGCCGCCGATGAACACCTGATAAAACATATTATTGAGTCAAGCCAGATTCAGTCAAACACGAGCCCAGTTAATACCGCCATCATTAATGATAATTTTGGGGCGCTGCAATGCGGCCTTGTTGCGATTGAGCCAAGCTGGCCTTTATTTGTGGAAACCGACGCGAAAACCAGTTTACTGGGGGCTGAGTTAAACTTAGCAGCCAATCAACTGCCATCAGATAATATCCAGCGTTTTCATAGCCGTGAGCTATTACCTGACACCTTGCAGCTAGTGTTAATGAAGCTGCCAAAAAACCTCAGTTATTTTGCTCATCAATTGCAGCGCTTATCTCAGGTTTTACCAAAAGGTACTCAGGTACTCATTGGCGCTAAAGCAAAAACCATCAATAAAGCGATTTTAGCCGTCATTGAGAAAAATTTAGGCGCTGCTAATGCTAGCTTAACTTGGAAGAAAACCCGCGTAATCACTTGTATTGCTGACGGTAATAAACGCCAACTTCCACAAGCTGTCAACTGGCCTGTTGATGAGTTATCACTTAACATCAGTAACTTAAGCAATGTATTTGCCGCTAACAAGCTCGATATTGGTGCTCGTATCATGCTAGATAACTTGCCAGAAGGTGAGTTTAATACCGTTATAGATCTTGGTTGTGGTAATGGTATTTTAGGCCTGCGAGCCGGACAACTTTACCCGCAAGCAACTATCCACTTTGTAGACGACTCAGAAATGGCCGTTGCATCGAGTCGTCACAATTGGCAAGCAAATGGCTTTGCTCGTGAAAAAGCGCAGTTTCATTGGGATGATTGTTTAACCCACTTAGATGCTGAAATGGTGGCTGATTTGGTGTTGTGTAACCCTCCTTTTCACCAGGGGGAAGCAATAACCGATCACATTGCATGGCAGATGTTTGTTGATGCCCGTAAACGTTTAGCCCCTGGCGGCATGTTACAAGTCGTGGGCAATCGGCATTTGGCTTACCATGTAAAATTGAAGCGTTTATTTAAAAACTGCAACACTGTGGCGTCAAATGGTAAGTTTGTTATTTTACAAGCAATTAAGTAAACCCTGCCAGACTCAACCTTTGTTCAAGCTTCGATTAAGCCTTTAACTTAAAGGCTTAATCGCGCTAACAGTTAAACGACTCATTGTGGCTAATCAGTGCAGTTAATCTGTGCCGCTAATCTGTGTTAGTCATATCAGGCCCTAGTTTCAATACTTCTCCCCCACAGATACTTTACTCGGCCGAGTCAAAACAGTTAACCGCCAAGACGAGCATTACCACTTAAGTTGTTACTCATGTAAGTTTATTACCAGCTGTAACAATCGAGCTTACCATAACGGCTAATGATCGAAGACTGGCTATAAAATAAAGCGCCTAATAAATCGATATTGATATGACACCCTATAGCAAATTATAACGCTATTAACTAACCCGAGACGCTATTATTCAAGCTAATAAGCTGCCACCAGCCCCTAAATAAAAGCTTAGATAAGGCAATTTAATTGGTAATAACAACAGAAAAAATTGGTATACCAATAGACCAGCTAGATGATCTTCGTAACCAACGCCAAAAATACAAACAAATATCATTCTCAGAAAATTTGTTACAATTTAGTAATAAAAAAACTTTTAAGATAGCAAGGTAATTACATGCTTTTTAAGCACCTATCATCACTTTTTCACTGTAAATCAATAAAAGCTTATCCCGAAGGTTTAATATAATGTCCAATAAACTGACAATCCTTGTTAATTGATAAGGTAAAATATCACCAGGGTTAGACTCTAGACCAACTCGGCTTAAGTCATTAAATTAGTGATTTGAATTAGCGATTTGAATTAGCGATAAGAGTAAAAAAGACAACCTTTAACCGCAGCCCTTGCTTTGGCCGCTGATTTTGTACAAAAAAACAAACAGAATTCTCTACAACCATAAAAAAAGGACGCTTAGCGTCCTTTAAAGTGTGTATTGATGGTTAACTTAATCTGTTAACCAAGTTATCAATTGAATATAAATCACGCTTCTCACTGTTTTTACGTTTCACTTCTTCAAGTGATTTAGCCTCAACAGTATCAAACAATACATTAATCAAGCGATTAAAGTGTTTGTGCATAGCTGCACGCGCCTCTGAAGCATCTGCTGCGGCTAGAGCCTCATAAATGGCAGTATGTTCATCTAAGGTCTTCTGGTTGTCTTTACTACAAACGCTATCGTAGTCGTCAATAATTTTTGGACTTGATGCCCGCAATGCCCACAAGCTTTCAAACATTTTGATTAATGCACCGTTACGAGTGGAGTTAGCAATGATGTTATGAAACATTTGATCTGCTTCTTCTACATAAGACTTATTTTCCATCATAACCAACGTCTTATTTAACTCTACCAATTCTTCTTCGGTAATAGTATTTGCAGCAAGTGCAGCTATCTCACCTTCAACAAGTGCTCTAGCCTGGGTTAATTCAAAGGCGTTGATTTTGTTTTTTAGCTGGGACTGATTGACTGATTGTAAGACGTAAACACCCGAACCCGTTTTAACTTCAATTTTCTCTCGCACTTCCAGTGCAATAATCGCCTCACGAATGGTTGGACGGCTAACATCAAACTTTTCAGCTAGCTCCCTTTCTGGAGGTAAACGACTACCAGGTACATATTCGCCGCGAGTAATAGACGCTTCAATCTCTTCTACGATGCGCCAAAACATACGTCTATTTTTCATGTTTGGTCCTTCAATATTTTAAAAAATAACAATTTGCATAACCTACATCATATCGATTTAGTCATTCAACGCAAAGCCTATTTATCACTTTAGAGTGCAATTCAGCAATCATACAAGCAGTAATCATTGTTACCTTAATGTTATTGGTAATAACAAAAAAGTAAAGTCAATTTAATATTGGTAACACAAAATGGTTGACACGCACCATGACCATTGGTTAGTTTCTATGCAGCGAAAGGTTGTATTTAAAGATCATGTTTAAAGGATTGTGTTCGCATTTAAATACAATATTTTATCTGGGGAGATAAACGTGAAACTTAATAAAATAAGCGACGCATTAAGGTTAAGTAAGCTTAACTGGCAGCCAAAATATTGTGCCTGATGCAAATCTATTTGGTTTCTCACCACAAGTGGCATCTGCGTCAGTGTATTGGGAAGGTGATTGGGCAACATTCAGAGTACTTTATAAGTACCGAGAATCGTATTTCCAACCTAATAACTTGCCGTTTCCAGATTGTTCAAACCGTTATGTGCAAGACTCTGATTACTTATCTGTATCACTTAAAGCGCTAAACCTGCTAGACGAGCCACAAATCATGACTCGTGGTAATGACACCACAGTTTCTGACTACTCTCGTTCAGGGCCTAAGTACTTCCTTGGCGCGAAAGTTAAGTTTTAATCCGCATTAGAAACTTAGCATTGGCACTCCTACCCCACTATTGAGCTAGGAGTTTATTTACGATTAAAACAACACTAAAACTCAGTATAAAAATAACAATGAGCGTACTAATGCAATATCAATATTTACCTAGCAAGGATAAAAACTTAAAACATATTGCTCTTATGCTGTGTCTATCGGCATTAAGCCCTTTCTTATCGCTCAATGCAGCCACTTACACAGTGAAGACGCCTGTGGAATATAACCAAACAATAAAAAATATTGTCGCAGGTGATGAAATCATCTTGGCTGACGGTATTTGGCAAGACTTTGAAATCAACTTTAGCGGTCAAGGCACAAAAGCGGCCCCCATCACACTGTCAGCGCAAACCAAAGGCAAAGTCATATTATCAGGACAATCTAATTTGCGTTTATCTGGCCAGTATTTACATGTAAGCGGCTTAGTATTTAAAAATGGCTACAGTCCAAGCCGTGAAGTGATTGCCTTTAGAAGCAGTGATGATGATTTTGCTCATCATTCGCGAGTATCTGAAGTGGTCATCGACAACTTCAATAAGCCAGAGCGATTTGATTCTGATCAGTGGGTGACGCTGTATGGTAAAAATAACCGCTTCGACCACAATCATTTAGTGGGTAAGCGTAATAAAGGCGTGACCTTAACGGTGCGATTAAAATCGCCGTTAAGTCAGCAAAATAATCATCAGATTGATCATAACTACTTTGGTCCTCGGCCAACCTTGGGATCCAATGGCGGTGAAACAATCCGCATTGGCACTAGCCATCATTCCATGTCGGCATCGCAAACTGTCATCGAAAATAACTACTTTGACCGCTGTGATGGCGAAGTAGAAATCATCTCCGTTAAGTCCGGCAACAACACCATTCGTAACAACACCTTTTTTGCATCCCGCGGCACCTTAACCCTACGTCATGGTAATGCTAACCAAATAAGCAGCAATGTATTTTTAGGTAATGGCGTAGAGCACACTGGCGGCGTTCGGGTGATCAATCGCGATCAAATCGTCACCAACAACTACTTTGAAGGCTTAACGGGTTATCGCTTTGGCAGTGGCTTCACCATTATGAATGGCGTACCTAACTCGCCTTTAAATCGTTATCACCAAGTGGTTAATGCCAATATTAATCACAACAGTTTTATTGATGTAAACCATATTCATTTAGCTGCAGGTAGCGATGCTGAACGCTCTGCTGCGCCGCTAGAAACTCAGTTTTCAAAAAACCTGTTAGTTAATCGCAATCAACTATCACCGTTCGCCATATTTGATGATATTTCAGGGATAAGCTTTACTAACAACGTTTCTAATAAGCTTAACAATAACAGCATTACTCAAGGCATTGATGCGCAATCGATTAAACTCGTGCGGGCTGAAAATGGCCTGTTATATCCAAGCAATAACGCCTTAAGCGCCTATGGCATATCGACCTCACTCACTCCCACTTTAAAAAGCGCAACTGGCGTGAGTTGGTATCCGAAAACAGAACCAGAAATCGCCTTTGATTCAGGTAACCAAATCGCAGTTTCAACCGCGCAAGAGCTTAAGCAAGCCGTTAACCATGCAAGCGCTGGCGATGTTATCGCACTCAATAACGGCGAATATCAGCTTGAACAAGTGTTACTTATCAATAAGCCGCTCACCATCAAGGCACGAGTAAAGCAACAAGCCAAACTGAGTTTTAGCCAATCCAGCCTATTTGAAATTCAAAATAACGGCAGTTTAAAGCTCGATGGTTTAGTCATTAGCGGTAAAAATAGTACCAATATTGCAGGTAACGATATTGCAGCTAACGATGTTGCAGAAAACAGTGTGGTAAAAACCACCAGCTCCGGCATGTTAACCAATTATCGATTCAGCTTATTAAATAGTGAAATCAAACAACTTGATAACCAGCCTTCATTTCACTTTTTTGACTCAGGTGCGCGAGCTTTTGCCAATAATATTGTCATTAGCAATAATCACTTTATCAATATCAGCGGTGATATTTTAAGGCTCAATAAAGAGACTGATGATAAAGGCATTTATAACGCTGAGTATGTACAAGTAAACAACAATCAGTTTGAGCATATTCAAGGCTCACTGGTTAATTTATATCGCGGCGGTAAAGACGAAAGTACCTTCGGCCCTCACCTTACATTTGTGAATAATCACATCAATCAGGTTGGCCTTGGAAAACGTAATCCCTTCAAAGCCAGCTTATACCTTCATGGCGTGCAAGTGACCGATATGGCTAATAATCAATTTACTGACAGTGCCGCAGTCAAAATAGAACACACCACAGGTGACCCCGTCACTCAACTCAGTCATAACCAATTTACTCATACGCTACTACCAACCATTAGCGCGCTTTATGAAAACCCTAAATTTATCCATAAAAACCAATAACTAAAAATAAGCAGTAGGAGTCACAATGAAACAGAGCGAACATTTTTCATTTGGAAATGAAACAGAAATTGAAGACATTGGCGGCGGTTTAAAGCGTCAAATGCTTGGGTTTAATCAAGAGCTAATGGCAGTAAAAATTTGGTTTGAGAAAGGAGCCATTGGTTACAATCATGCCCACAGACACTCACAAGTTTCATACGTTGTGGAAGGTGAATTTCACTTTAATATCGATGGCGTCACTAAAATTCTAAGAGCGGGTGATAGCTGTATGATCCCGCCTCATGCAGACCATGGGGCCACTTGCCCAACAGGCGGTATTTTAATTGATACCTTTAGTCCCGCAAGAGAAGATTTCATTGAGGGACTAAAATGAAAATAAGAAACTTACGCTGGTGGGTGATTCTACTCATCGCATTAGCTACGGTAATTAATTATATCGACCGTTCAGCGCTAAGCGTGCTTTGGCCTGATATTGTTGAAGATATATTCCCTAATGAAACCGCACTAGAGCGCAAACAGATCTATGCCAATATTTCTATTGTATTCATATTATCTTATGCCTTTGGTCAGGCGATATTTGGTAAAATATTTGACTGGATTGGTACCCGACTAGGCTTTGTGCTCTCAATTGGGGTGTGGTCGATTGCAACAGCTGCGCATGCATTCGCACAAGGCATGCTGAGCTTCAGTATCTTTAGAGCAATTCTGGGTCTGGCTGAGGCTGGTAACTGGCCAGGCGCAGCTAAAAGTAATGCTGATTGGTTTCCTACAAAAGAGCGTGCTTTAGCTCAAGGCATTTTTAACTCAGGCGCTGCGATTGGCGGCATTATATCGATTCCACTTATCGCTTATATGACCGTTTATTTTAGCTGGCAAATGGTCTTCGTTGTCATTGGTTTGGTTGGTTTATTATGGTTAATCCCTTGGATTATCTTAGTTAAAGCACCGCCTAAGTCTCACCCTTGGATTACCGAGGAGGAGCGACAATACATTTTAACAGGTCAGAAATGCACTAACGCTGACGATGAAGTTGATGCAAAAGAATATAACCCGACCACCACAGAGCTACTTTCTCATAAGCAAAGTTGGGGGGTGATTATTGCGTCCGCAGCAATCGATCCTATCTGGTGGTTGTTTGTTTTCTGGATCCCTATTTACCTCAATGAAGTGTACGCCATGGATGTTAAGTCTATTGGGATATACGGCTGGGTGCCTTATGTGGGAGCAATGCTTGGGGCATGGTTTGGTGGCTTACTGGCACAAAACCGTTTAAAAGCAGGTTGGGATACCAATAAAACCCGTAAGCTGACGATTACCTTAGGTTGTTTGATTATGTTGCCATCGCTTTTATCTATGGCAAACCCAGGTGGGCCAACGACCGCGGTAATGATCATGGCGGTGATCTTGTTCGGCTTTCAAACGGCTATTGGTAATGTACAAACACTGCCCAGTGATTTATTTGGGAAAAAAGCTGTGGGTACACTAGCAGGGGTTTCAGGAATGGCTGCCAAGCTAGGGGCATTAGGGTTAACAGCGTTAGTGCCCTATTTAACAGCTGACGGTAACTACACGCCAGCATTTGTTATTGGTGCATCTTTAGCTCTCATTGCCATTGCTGCGGTGTGGATATTGATCCCCAGAATTGAGCCTGTTAGCCCCAAAAGCAAATAGCCTCAGCAAGGAATTAGCTTTAAACAATTTAGCATTACATTATCTAGTAATAAACCTTATGTTCTGAGCAAACATAAAGTGACTAGTTAATTGTCGCTGGGGCTGAACCCAAATAGCCCTTTTTTATTTGGTGAGACCTACTTTTCATGTACTCAACCCCTTCCGAGTATCTGTTAAGTAGGTTAAACCTTTCTTTAAAAATCCGTCATCATTATCGAGTCTGGCTCTGCTCTTCCTCAAGGTGGTTAAGGTTTTCAGTATGACTATTGGGCTTAGCATCAACTTGAGCCGGCGGCGACAATAACACCGCTAATCTTTGCTTTAATGTTAACCCCGCCATAGTCACTTCCTTAAACATGTCTCGCCACTCAGCAAAGCTCACGATTATAGGATTAAAACTATTAACCGGCTTGGTAATACCATAAATCACCGTGTCATTTTCAGGCTCAAAGGTGTTAAATAACTTATCCCAAATGATCAGCACGCCTGCATAATTTTTATCAATATATTGTGGGTTACGGCCATGGTGCACCCGATGATGTGACGGCGTATTAAAAATAAGCTCAAGCGGGCCAAGAGATTTAATCGCTTGGGTATGCACAAAAAACTGTAACCCCAAATTAAGCAGTACTACAAATACCACCCAATTGGGGTCAAACCCAATCACCACCAATGGCAGCCAAAACAGCCACATTCCCGCTAAGGGGTAAAGCAAACTCTGCCTAAAAGCAGTGCTGAAATTCATATTTTCAGAGCTATGGTGAACAACATGAGCCGCCCACATCCAGCGCACACGGTGGCTTGCGCGGTGAAACCAGTAATAACAGAAATCTTGGGCGATCATCAACGCAATAAAACTGCCAATTCCCATTTGAATATCAAGTAGCTTCCAATCAAATACCATCAGGTATAATTTTGCGATAAATAATCCGGCTAAAATGTCAGTTAGTTGATGCATTGCGGCAAGGCAAAAATTACACGCAACTTCCATAGGGGCGTACTTGGCTGATTCGGGTAACTTATTGGCTCTAGTGCCTAGATACCACTCCAGTAAAATGCACAGGAAAAATAGTGGCGCCAGCACCAGTAGCAAGATCTCGGGGTGAGTGATCAGTATATTCAAATCCATTGAAAACCTTCTTTATTTTTTATTATTGTATTTTATGAATCTATTTATAAATGCATTAACCCATTGGCGCTAACAGGCTTAGGTTCATTACCACTTTGCAAAATGATCTTCGGTTAATCCAAGTTGATTTTGTAACTGATGCACTCGGCCATTATTGTCGGTTATCTGGCCACTAAAATAACCAATATACTGCCTGAAATTACTTTTAAGAAACCCAAGGTTAATCTTCTCACTGCGACACTTTAATGCGTGAAAGCTTAAATCAATTTGATTGTCCCCCCCGGTGATGTACCAATCATCGTCACTGCGCTGGCGATTAAACTCAAACCTTACCGCGGGCATAAAATGGCGTTCACCATTAATCCATAACACGTTCTCAGTGGCGCCTGTTTCATTAACGCCCGCGGCTAAGTTAAGCCCCAACACACCCGATTCAACTTGAGTATTGATTGACGCCCAGCGCCAGCTGGTTTCTCGGCGCATGTATCCGGCAGAAAAATCATAACTCGCTAAAGCCTGATTCAGCGGCTGCGGTTCATCATTGACCGTTAAACTGCCTGATACTTTTAAACCATTGTGTTTTTGGGTATAGGTCCAACCGTTATAGCCGGTTGGCGTGCATAAACTCATCGGCAAACTTAACATGGGCGCTGTTAATGTAAGCTCAGCCTGAATATTGTCTGCGGCGATATATAACTGCCAGACACCGTCTTTAATAACAAATTCAATCTGAGATTGGCGATGCTTAATGCGCGACTGACCATTTTTAGGTGACTGAGACAGTGACATACCCAGCGCTAACGGTTTTAAGGTTTGCGTCTGTGTTAAGCGATTTTTTTCTATGTCATAGAGGTAACAAAAACTGCTGCCAACATAGCGAATATCGGCAATAGCCACCCCAATGATATAACGAGGGGTAGTAATATTAATAAATTGAAATTGCTTAAAATCGACATGTTTTGCAAACCATGAACTGGGCTTATCCATGTCAGTAAAGTAACTAAATTGCTTAACACCAAGATCTGCGACAATGCCATCAAAATGCCCATATATAGGTTGGCCGTCATTTTTAATTAACGATTCTGGCGCTAATGCCGAAGTGGGTTGTCGATGATGTAAAGCCATTTAGCATCCAATGAATAATATGATTAGACTCTAACCTCTATACTTTCAGGGCTAAAGTCAATGGTTTGTTACCATGGGATATCACCACTAATCTCTCATCATCATGGCGAAATAATCCAGACTAATAAATGAACCAGTGAAACTGATTAACTCAGGTTATTGGGCTGGCAAGGCAGTAAAAATCTGTTATTCTGAGGCCATCATTTTTTACCGTTTTGTGACATGAAATCATTACCTTTGTTGTTATGCAGCTCGTTATTTCTTTCAGCTTGCGCCAGTTACACCCCGACCCATATTGCGCTTAACCCCAGTGTCCCCCAACCACTGAATCAAATCGACCAATATGCCACTGTTGCGGTAAACACCATTGATGTCCGCAAAGCTAACTTTATTGTTCGCTTTAATAAAGAAGGTGAAGCAGCAGAATTAATTAGCCCAAGTGAACCTATCAGGCAGCAACTGGACAATGTATTTAAGCAAGCCATGACCAAGGCGGGCTATCAAGTTGACCCTGCAGCGACCAATTCGGCTGAATTTCAATTAGATTATTTACTGACAGATGTCACCGAGTCGACTTTCGGTTTTGAGGCAAAGACGACATTAACCATCAATGTGGTCGCTAAAAATCAAACCCAAGAATTTACTAAGATATATAACGCTAAAGGTTTATTAAAGGGCCCATTTAGCCCAGATTACGCCACCCTTGAGCTGGATATGAATAAGCTCATCGATGAACTGACCAGCAAAATTATTAATGATGCTGAACTGCACCATTTCTTACAACAATAACCCAGGAAGAAGCCATGCTTAAGTGGATGTTAGCCAGCGTACTTGCATTATCAACCATGGTTGCTCAAGCAGCCGTGGATATTCAGCCCGATACGCTTTACCCAAAAGTTGAGTTTGATACCAGCATGGGCAAGGTCGTGGTTGAGCTAGATAGAACCCGTGCGCCACTCACTGTGGATAATTTTTTGACCTATGTGGTCAAAGGCGATTATGACAATACGATTTTTCATCGCGTCATTGCCGATTTTGTGGTTCAAGGTGGCGGATTAACCTCGGAGTTTGAAGAACTTCCATCGCTAGACCCTATCGTTAATGAATCCGGTAATGGTTTATCCAATGCTATGGGCACCATTGCTATGGCTCGCGATAACGACCCCCACTCTGCCACGCGTCAGTTTTACTTCAATGTAGGCGATAATAAAAACCTCAATCCTTCCAAGCGCCGTTGGGGTTATGCGGTATTTGGC